>NZ_JBHYXD010000003.1:172561-184809 GCF_042751995.1 Streptomyces sp. NPDC059371
CCGCCGGGCCAGCCGCGCGCCGGCCGGCGGCGCCGGCACCGGCGCCCCGCGCCCGCCGCCGGCCCGCGGCCCCCGGGCGGGCGCGGGGGCCCGGCCCCCCCCCGGCCCGGCTCCGGACTCGCACGCTATCTGGTCACGAAACTGGTGGCCGCGGCCGTCAGCTTCCTGGCCACCCTCGTCATCGGCTTCGTCCTGTTCAGCCTGATGCCGGCCGACCCGGTGCAGTCCATCACCCGCGGCCGGCCGACCAGCGACGCGCAGATGGCGCAGCTGCGCCATCAGCTCGGCCTGGACCAGTCGGTGCCCGAACGCTTCCTCCACTTCGTCACCGACACCCTGACCGGTCACCTGGGAGACTCCTGGGAGTTCCAGCAGCCGGTCAGCTCCCTCATCGGCGACCGGCTGTGGCCGACCCTGCTGCTGATGGGCACGGCCACCGTCATCTCGGTGGTGCTCGGCCTCTGGCTGGGCGTCAGATCCGGCTGGCGGCACGGGAGCTGGCTGGACCGCATCGCCACCGGCGCCTCCCTGACGCTCTGGTCGGTGCCGACCTTCTGGCTGGGCATGATCCTGCTGATCACCTTCAGCGTCGGCATCGGCCCGATCCCCGGCTTCCTGCCCGCGGGCGGGATGAGCGACCCGGCGATCACCGGCGGCCTGGACCACTTCCTCGACGTGGCCGAACACCTCGTCCTGCCCTGTCTGACCATGGTCCTGGTGATCTTCGCCCAGTACGTGGCAGTCATGCGCTCGTCGATCATCGACGAGCTGGGCAGCCCGTACCTGCTCACCGCGCGGGCCAAGGGGCTGCGTGACGACGTCGTACGGCGCAGGCACGCGGTGCCCAACGCGCTGCTGCCCTCGGTCACGATGATCTTCATGCACCTGGGCACGGTGCTCGGCGGTGCCATCACCGTGGAGACCGTCTACTCCTGGCCGGGCCTGGGCCAGCTCAGCTACCAGGCCCTGAAGGTGCCCGATCTGCCGCTGCTGCAGGGCACGTTCATCGTCTTCAGCGCGTCGGTGATCCTCATGAACCTCCTCGCCGACGTGATCTACCGCTTCCTCGACCCCCGGGTGCGTGCCCAGTGACCCACCACGAACCCCTCACCGAGGCCGTCTCCCCGCCCCAGGCGGGGGCCGACCCCGCGCCGCCGCTCCCACCGGCCGCGGCGACGCCGCGCCGCAACGGATTCGCCGGCTTCGTCCGCTCCTTCGTCCGCATCCGCTCCGGCGTGGCGGGCCTCGGCATCCTGGTCGTGTTCGGCCTGCTCGCCCTGTGCGCGCCGCTGTTCATCTCCGGCAACGACCTCGACGTCATCAAGGTGGACGGCCCCTCGCTGCACTCCCCCACCGACGGCTATCCGCTCGGCACCGACCAGGAGGGGCGCTCCATCCTGCTGCTGGTCATCTGGGGAGCGCGCTCCTCGCTGGCCATCGGTCTGATGGCGACCCTGCTGACGGTGGTGCTCGGCAGCGCCGTCGGCCTGGTCGCCGGGCACTACGGCGGCTGGATCGGCAAGGCGCTGATGCACCTCACCGACTGGTTCATCGCGCTGCCCAGCCTGCCGCTGGCCATCTCGCTGTCGGCGGTGATCGGGCAGGGGTCCGCCTCCATCACCATCGCCATCGCGGTGACGAGCTGGTCGTCCACGGCCCGGCTGGTACGGGCGCAGACCCTCGCGGTGGAGGCCAAGCCGTTCATCGAGCGGGCCAGGGCGCTGGGCGCGGGCGGGCCGCAGGTGATGCTGCGGCACGTCCTGCCGAACGTCACCCCGCTGATCCTGGTCTCCTCCACGCTGACGGTGGCCTCGGCGATCCTGTCCGAGGCGACCCTGACCTTCCTCGGTCTGGGCGACCCGACCGGCATCTCCTGGGGCGCGATGCTCAACTCGGCGCTGAGCGGCGGCGCCGTCACCGCCGGCGCCTGGTGGTACCTGTACCCGCCGGGCATCGCCATCCTGATCGTCGTCCTCGGCTTCACCCTGACCGGCCGCGCCGTGGAGACCATTCTCAACCCGAGGTCGGTGAAGACACGTTGAACGCGATGCTGGAGGTCAAGGACCTCAAGGTCACGTATCGCAGTGGCGGGCGCACGGTGCCCGCCGTGCGCGGGGTGGACCTCACGCTGGACGCCGGACAGACGCTCGGCCTGGCCGGCGAGTCCGGCTCGGGCAAGTCCACTCTGGCGATGAGCCTGCTGCGGCTGCTGCCGGCGGCCGCCGAGGTCACCGGCCAGGTGCTGTACCAGGGCGAGGACCTGCTCACCGCGAACTGGAGCCGGATGCGCGCGGTGCGCTGGGCGGAGGCCTCCGTGGTCTTCCAGGGCGCGATGACCGCCCTCAACCCGGTACACACCATCGGCGACCAGATCGTCGAGCCGATCCTGCTGCACGGCCGCAGGGCCGGCGAGGAGGGCGGCCGGATCACCGAGAAGCAGGCCCGCGCCCGCGCGGCCGAGCTGCTGGAGTCGGTGGGTGTCCCGGCGCGGCGGATGCGCAGCTATCCGCACGAGTTCTCCGGCGGGCAGCGCCAGCGCATCATGATCGCGATGGCGCTGGCCTGCCGCCCGAAGCTGATCATCGCGGACGAACCCACCACGGCGCTGGACGTGATGGTGCAGGCCCAGATCCTGGACCTGCTGTCGGACCTGGTGCGCGACGAGGGCATCGGCGTCATCATGATCAGCCACGATCTGTCCGTCCTCGGCCAGATGTGCGACCGGCTGGCGGTGATGTACGCCGGCGAGCTGGTGGAGTCCGGCCCGTCCCGGCAGCTCCTCGACGACCCGAAGCACCCCTACACCCGGGCGCTGTCCCGCGCCTTCCCCACCATCGGCGACCCCGCCTCCCGCAGGGCTCCGGCCGGCCTGCCCGGCGACCCGCCCGACCCTGCCGCCCTCGGCCCCGGCTGCGCGTTCGCGGCCCGCTGCCCCGACGTGCACGAGCTCTGCGACACCACCCCCGTCGAGCTGTGGCCGGCCGGTCCCGGACGGCAGTCGGCGTGCCTGCGGGTGCTGCCCGGTTTCCCGAACCTCTCCACGGCCCCGCCCGTGCCCGAACCGTCCGCGGAAGGAGCCCGCTCATGACCGTCACCACCACGGGCACGGTCACCGGACCCGACGCGGCCACAGCGCCCGCGCTGGAGGTCCGCGACCTGCACATCACCTATCCGCCCCGGGCGGGCCGCGGGCCCGCCCGCGCGGTCGACGGCGTCGACCTCCAGCTGGGCCGCGGCGAGATCCTCGCCCTGATCGGCGAGTCCGGCTGCGGCAAGTCCACCCTGGCGCGCGCCCTGACCGGGCTGGTCAAGCCCACATCGGGCGAGGTGCTGTCCGACGGCGTGCCGCTGCGCTACACGAGCGCCGCCCTCAAGGCGCACCGCCGCAAGGTCCAGTTCGTCCTGCAGGATCCCGGCGGCGCCCTGAACCCGCGGCAGAACGTGTTCGACGCCGTCGCCGAGGGTCCCCGGCTGCACCGGATGAAGGACGGCCTCGAACAGCGCGTGCACTCCGCCCTGTCCAAGGCCGGGCTACGCCCTCCGGAGCAGTTCCTGTCGCGCTTCCCGCACGAGATGTCCGGCGGACAGCAGCAGCGCGTGGTGATCGCGGGCGCGCTGGCGCTGGAGCCCTCGGTGATCGTGGCCGACGAACCGGTGGCCTCGCTGGACGCCTCCGTACGCGGCGAGATCCTCAAGCTCGTCCTCGACCTGCGCCGCGACCTCGGCCTGTCCTCCCTGGTGGTCAGTCACGACCTGGGCCTGGCCTGGAACATCGCCGACCGGGTGGCGGTGATGTACCTGGGCCGGATCGTCGAGGTGGGCACCGTGGAAGAGGTCCTGCTCGCGCCGAAGCACCCGTACACCAAGGCGCTGCTGTCGGTGGTGTCCGCGGAGGGCGTGCGCGGCGAGCGGCGGCCCCAGCTTCTCCAGGGCGAGCCGCCGGACCCCACGGACGTGCCCGCGGGCTGCCGGTTCCATCCGCGCTGCCCGGTGTGGGCCGGCCTCGACCCGGCGGGCCGCGCGGAAGCGGGCTGCGACCGGCGGACGCTGCCCGTCCTGGCGGCGCAGGCGCCCGCGGGCGGTCGGGCCGCATGTCACCTCGCGAGCGTGTCGTGAACGCGACGGCGACACCGAGGTGCGCGGCCGGTGCCCGGCCGGCGCCGCCGCTGGTCGTACGTGACGTGGACGGCCCGCTGGAGATGGCCGACTGCATCGCGCTGTACGACCGGGTCATGGGCCTGCGCCCCGGCGACGGCAGCCTCAACCCTCGCCTGCTGACCGCCCTCCAGGACAACAGCGGCCTGGTCGTCGGCGCCTACCTCGGCGAGGCGCTGGTGGGATTCACCTACAGCTTCCTCGCCCGCGAGCGGGGCGCCGACGGGCAGGGCCCGCGCCTGTACCAGTACTCGCAGCTGGCCGTGGTGGCGCACGAACGTCAGGGCCTCGGCATCGGACGGCTGCTCAAGCTCGGCCAGCGCGACCGCTGCCTCGCGGAGGGGACGACGCTCATCCGCTGGGCGTACGACCCGATGCAGACCCGCAACGCCCACTTCAACCTGGACGTGCTCGGCACGGTGGTGGACGCGTTCAAACCCGCGATGTACGGCGCCTCGGGCTTCGGCGCCGCCACCGGCGAGTCCACCGACCGCTTCATCGTCTCCTGGCACCTGGACGCCCCGGCGCGGCCCGCCGCGCCCACCCCCGGTCCGCCGCCGGGCGGCTGGAGCGTCGGCCAGGTGTACGACGACGGCGACGACCGGATCGTGGTCCTGCCCGACGACTGGCACCGGCTGCGCGCCGAGGCCGGCCCGGAGCACGCCGCCCGGCTGCGCGGCCGCATCACGCCCACCTTCGCCCGGCTGCTCGCCGACCGCACGGCCGTCTCCTGCGTACGGCTGCCGGACGGGCTCGCCGCGTACCGCTTCATCCCCCGTGCCGCCGCACCCGGCACGCCCCCTAGCCCCTGACCGGGCCCCGCACGGTAGGACGACCCCGTATGACCGTCACCCTTGCCGAGATCGAGCTGGCGCTGGTCCGGCTCGATCTCGTCCACTCCTTCGAGACCAGTTCGCACCGCAAGTCGTACCTGGAGCACATCGTCGTCCGCGCGACCGCCGAGGACGGCAGCGTCGGCTGGGGCGAGTGCGCCTCCCCGACCGACCCGTACTACTGCGACGAGTCCACCTGGAGCTGCTGGCAGGTGCTGGGCGAGTACCTCGCCCCGATGCTGCTCGGCCGGCCCTGGGACCACCCCGAGGACGCTGCCGGGCTCACCGCCAAGGTGAGCGGCAACCACTTCGCCCGCGCCGGCCTCGACATGGCCTGCTGGGACCTGTACGGGCAGAAGCGCGGCGAACCCCTGGCCGACGTGCTCGGCGCCGGGGCCGACGCGGTGCCCGCCGGGGTCAGCCTCGGCATCGAGCCGACGATCGACGCGCTGCTCGCACAGGTCTCCCGGCACGTCGCCGACGGCTACCGCCGTATCAAGCTGAAGATCCGCCCCGGCTGGGACCTCGAACCGGTCCGCGCCGTCCAGGACGCCTTCCCCGGCGTCGCCCTCCAGGTGGACGCCAACACCGCCTACCGGCCCGAACAGGAAGCCGTACTGGCGGAGTTGGACGGCCGCGGCCTGCTGATGATCGAGCAGCCCTATGCCGCCTCCGACCTGCTCTCCCACGCCCGGCTCGCCGCGCGTCTGGACACCCCGGTGTGTCTGGACGAGTCGGTCACCACCCCGGACGTGCTGCGCACCGCGCTGCACCTGGGCGCGGCCGACGTCGTCAACATCAAGGTGTCCCGGCTCGGCGGGCTCGGCCCGTCGAAGACGGTGCACGACCTGTGCCTGGACGCCGGGGTGCCGGTGTGGTGCGGCGGGATGCACGAGTTCGGCATCGGCCGGGCCGCCAACCTGGCCCTCGCCGGGCTGCCCGGCTTCACCCTGCCCTCGGACGTCTCCGGCTCCGACAAGTACTACCGGCGGGACATCGTCACGCCGCCGATCCGCGCCGTGGACGGCATGGTCGCCGTGCCCCGCTCCCGGCCCGGCATCGGCCTCGACGTGGACCTCGGCCAACTGGGCCGGCACACCGTGCGCACCTGGACCATCCGTCCCCGCGCCCGTCTCACCACCCCTGAGGGGAAGGCAGCATGAAGGTCCTGATCTCCGCCGACATGGAGGGCGTCACCGGCGTCACCTTCCCCGACGACTGCGAGCCCGGCCACGCCCGCTGGGAGTACAACCGGCAGTTCCTCACCGCCGACGTCAACGCCGCGATCGCCGGTTTCGCCGCGGCCGGCGCCACCGAGATCCTCGTCAACGAGGCCCACGCCGACCAGCGCAACCTCCTCCTCGACCGGCTCGACAAACGGGCCACGCTGCTGATCGGCACGCACAAGCCGCTCGGCATGATGGAGGGCGTCGACCGCTCCCCCGACGCGGTCGCCTTCGTCGGCTACCACACCGGCGCCGGTGAGCCGGGCGTGCTCGCCCACACGTATCTGCCCAACACCATCACCGCGGTGCGGATCAACGGCGAGCCGGCCTCCGAGGGCCGGATGAACGCGCTGCTCGCCGACGAGTACGGCGTCCCGGTGGTCCTGGTCACCGGCGACGACCTGTGCTGCGAGGACGCCCGCGGCTGGGCGCCGCACGCCGCCCACGCCGTGGTCAAGACCTGCGTGGACCGCTACTCCGCGATCTGTCTGCCGCCCGAGGTGAGCGCCGCCCGGATCACCGAGGCCGCCCGCGAAGGCCTCACCGCCCTGCCCGCCCCCACCGGTCCGCTCGCCCCGCCCGCCGAGGGCTACACCTACGAGGTGTCCTTCGACGCCGCCCACCTTGCGCCCGCCGCCAGCTACATCCCCGGCGTCGTCCAGACCGACCCGCTGACCGTGCGGTTCACGCTTCCGACGATGTACGAGGCGATCCGCTGCTTCCGGGCGCTGACCCGGGTGGTCACCTCGGCTGTGGAGAACTGCTATGGCTGAGCCCGCCGAACTCCTCGCCCTGGCGCGCACGTTCGGCGACACGGTGCTGGAACGCTGGGAACGTCTGGTCGCGTTGGAGACCCCGTCCGGCGACCCGGACCGTGCGGCCGTGTTCGGCAGGGAACTGGCCGCGGGCCTCGCCGCCACCGCCGACCGCGTCGAACAGCCGCCGGGACCGGGCGGCGACCACCTGGTGGCGTACTGGAACGGGCGCGGGACGGCGTCCCGGGACGACGGTTCGCGCAACGGGCACACGCTGCTGGTGGCCCACAGCGACACCGTCTTCCCGGCCGGGACGGTCGCCCGGCGCCCCTTCACGCTCGCCGAGGACGGCGACACGGTCACCGGCCCCGGGGTCTTCGACATGAAGGGCTCCCTGGTGGCCGTCGAACTGGCCATGGACCTGCTGTCCCGTACGGGCGGTACGCCCAGGCGTCCGGTACGTCTCGTGGTGGTCAACGACGAGGAGATCGGCAGCCCCGACGGCAGCCGTCTCGTGGCCCGGCACGCCGAGGGCGCCCACGCGGTGCTCGGCCTCGAACCACCGCTGCCCGGCGGCGCGTTGAAGATCGGCCGACGCGGGGTGGCCCGGGTACGGCTGAGCGTGCGCGGGGTCAGCGCTCACGCCGGCCTCGACGCCGCGCTCGGCGTCTCCGCGATCGACGAACTCGTGGACCAGCTGGCAGGGTTGCGGGCGACGGCCGCCGTCCTCCCCGACGCCGCGCTGAACGTCGGCACGATCACCGGCGGTACCCGCGCCAACGTGGTCGCCGACCACGCCGAGGCGGAGATCGGCCTGCGCTACGCCACCGCCGAGACCGAACGGGCCCTGCTGTCAGCCCTGTTGGAACCGACCCCGGTGCGGCCGCGGGTCACCCTGTCCGCCGAGACGCTGTCCCACCGCCCGGCCTGGGCGATGGACCCGGCCAACCCCCTGGCCGCAGAACTCACCACGCTCGCCGCCTCCCTGGGCCTGGACCTGCCCCTCGGCTCCTCCGGCGGCGCGGGCGACACCAACCTCACCGGCGCGCTCGGCATCCCGACGGTCGACGGCCTGGGCCCGGCCGGCGCCGGCGCCCACGGCGAGGACGAACACGCCTCACTGTCCTCCCTGCTGGAGCGGGCGGCGCTCATCGCCACGTTCCTGGAAACCCACTGACTCCTGCATCGGCCCATCGCCCACCCTCACTCCCCAAGGATCCACATGCCCACCCTGCCCTCCGAGGGGCTCATCCGCCCCGCCGCGCCCAAGCCCGGTGACCGTGTCGCCGTCATCGCCGCCAGTGGACCGACCGACCAGGAGAACCTGGAGACCGGCCTGGAGTCGCTGCGCGGACTCGGCCTCCAGCCCGAGGTGTTCGCCTCCGCGCGGGCGACCGGCGAATACCTCGCGGGAGACGACGCGCTGCGCGCCCGCGACCTGACCGCCGCCCTCACCGACCCGGCGTTCACGGCCGTCTTCTGCGCGAACGGCGGCTACGGCGCCCAGCGCACCCTGGAACTCATCGACTGGGACGCCATCGGCACGCCCACCCCGCGCACCGTCATCGGATTCTCCGACGTCACGGCGCTGCTGGAGGCGGTGGCGGTGAAGCTGGGCTGGACGGGCCTGTTCGGACCGATGCCCGCCATCCGCGGCTTCCACCCCGGCCGGGCCGACTTCGACGGGCTCGCCGCTCTGCTCACCGACCCGGCGTCCGTCAAGGAGCTGCGCTTCCCCGGCTCCCGCCCCTTGGTCGGGGGCACCGCGGAGGGCGTCACCCTGGGCGGCACGGTCACCCTGCTCGCCTGCTCCTTGGGCACCGGCACCTCGCTGCCCGCGCGCGGCGGCATCGTCCTGCTGGAGGACGTGGACGAGGAGACCTTCCGGCTCGACCGCTTCCTCACCCAGCTCCGCCGGGCCGGATACTTCGACGGTGCGGCCGGCATCGTCTGCGGCACCTTCACCGACTGCGGCACACGCGAGCGCGTCGAGGAACTCCTGCACGACCGCCTCGGCGACCTCGGCATCCCGGTCCTCGTCGGCGCGGACATCGGCCACGGCGTGCCCCAGCAGACGTTCCCCATCGGCACCCGGGCCAGGCTCGACGCCGACTCGGGCGTCCTCACCTTCCTGAATCCCGTACTCACCTGAGCCGGCAGGCATGACCACCTCGGCGGGAAGGCCGGGCGCCTGAGCGCAGACCTCATCGACCGCGTACAGGCCTCCCCCTGGCCGGCGGACCGGGCCACCGGCCAGGAGTGAACCCGGTGACCGCCCGCCGAGGCGCCGAACATGGCTCCGGACCTGGCACTCAACGCCGGGTCGTCGAGCGCACATTCGTCCTGCACCGGTTCCGCCGCCCGCGGGTCCGCTGGGAGATCCGCGGGGCCATCCCGAAGCCGGCCTCACCCTCGGGTGCGTACGGACACAACTGGTGGCAGCGGTTCACGAGCCGCGTGCCAGGCAGTGGGGAGGGCGGCGACGCCCGTGCGAGCGGCGATCACCCCGCCCGCGATGGCACAGGTGGTGTCGATGTCACCGCGCCCGGCGACCGTGAACCAGAGGCCCTCGTGCAGGTCGTCGAGGCGCCCCGCCGCGCACCACAGGGCGTACGGGACGGTGTCGGGCCCGGACATCCTGTAGCCGGAGCCCAGGACCTCCGCAGCGTGCCGAACCGAGGTGTGCTCCGGCATCCGGGCCGCGATCCGCACCCCCGACCGGACGTCGCTGTCGGGGAGTCGTTCGGCGACTGTCTGAAGGAAGTCCGGGCGTGCCGGGGCCGGCCCGCCCCGGCTGCGCGTTGCCAGCGCCGCGGCGAGGGCGACCGCCACCGCCCCGGCGATCGCCTCCGGGTGGTGGTGCGAGACGGCGCTCTGACACGCGGCCTGCTCGGCGACGACGTCGAGGTCGACGGCGTGCCAGGCGCCGAGCGGGGCGACGCGCATGGCCGCGCCGTTGCCCCAGGAGCCCTGGCCGCCGAACTGTCCGGCGACCACCTCCCGCCAGGGCTCACCCGCGCCGATCCGACGGAGCACGTCATGCATCGAGGCTCCGTAGCCACGGTGCGTGTCCTCGGCGTAGGCCGCCGCGAGGCTCAGAGCGAGGCGGTCCTGGTCCACGGTGCCGCCCCCCTCGGCGAGTTCCCGGACGAGAACAAGCGCCTGGGCCGTGTCATCACTCCACCGCCACAGAGGCTCCGACGGCAACGTCCGAGCCTCCAAGGCTGCCGAACCGTCCTGGCGCAGGATGCGGAACCAGCGGTCACCGAAGGCGTCACCGAATGCGAGCCCCTGCAATGAATCCAGTGCAGCCGTGGGAAGGTTGATCATCGGAGCAGTATCACAGCGCGCCGACGCTCCGGCCCACCGATTTTGACGCGGACACGCCTCTGATCGAACATGGCGCTGGGCGATCGCAGTTGCCGGCGCTCTTGAGGAAGTCGGGCGAGCGGACCCGTCCGCACAAATAACTGGGGATGAGGAATTTCAAGGCTCCGGCCGTAGCATCGTAAGCCCGTTCACACGGACCGGTAGATCCCCTCGGGATCATCGTGCGCCCATGCCGCGTACTCCTCGAAGCCCAGGTTGCCGATGCTCAGGTTCGCGTGGACGTCGTGGAGCCCTGCGGGAGTGGTGCGGAAATCGCGGCTGGTGACGGCGGGCAGCGCTCTCATGGATCCTTCTCCTCGGTGACGATCTGCTGGCGGCCTTTGCCATCAGGCTCGTCGCATGAGGCGAGCACGAGTCAGGGCCCACATGCCGCTGGCCCAGGAACTGTACGGCCGGTGGAAGGTCTGCATCGGCATGGGCAGTGTGTGGTCCGTACGGGATGACCGCGAGCCCCTACGACCGTGCGGGTTGGTTGGCGATCAACAGGGTGATATCGGCAGGGCTGAAGCCCAGGCCGGCGTAGATACGAGCGATGCTGTCCCGCGCGTAGGCGAGAAAGACCGTGTGCACTCCGTGGTCGCGGGCGTGGGTGGCCAGGGCCGTCGTGACCGCTGCCGCCAGACCCTGGCGGCGAGCAGTCGGGAGGGTGCCCACGCCGCCGATCTCGGTGGTGCGGTTGGCCGGGTGGTAGTGGCCGACGGCGAGCGGGGTGCCGTCCTGCGCGAGGGCGGCGATGAGTACCTTGTGCCCGGCGCGGACAGAGGGGCGGACGCTCTCGACTGTGCCGTCCGCGGTCAATTCCTCAGCCACTGCCGACAGTTCCGCACGGCCTGCAGAGCCCACAGCGGTGCCCTCCGCGGCGAAAGCCAGCCGAGGCAGAGCAAGAACCGCGGGGAGTGCCGGGTCGTCGGCCGTCAGCACTCGGATCGTGACGCCGTCCGGGAGCGGCTGCGGGAGGATGGGCAGGTGCGGGTCGAGGGCCATCAGCGGGCGTTCTGCCACCGGAAGGCCGACGGCCTCCATACGGGCGCGCAGAGCCGGAGCTGCCTCGGCGAGCCACTCGAAAGCCTCCGGCACGCCGAGTTCACGCTGCCTGGCACGCACCCGGGCGATGTCGGACGCGGTGACGCTCCCGGCGCTCTCCGCGGTGGGTTGAGCGTGGCTCGGGCCGCCGTAGTACGGGGTTCCCGGTTCCTTTCGTACGAACAGCCGTAGCGGGCCGAGCTCTTCGGCGTCGGCGAACAGCAGGGGCACACTGGCGTAGTACTGCTCGATTCGAGCACGCAGCGAGTCGCTCATGCTGGGCATCCCAGCACGGAGCAACCGCACAGCGCACCCGATAAACGAACCAGGGGACCGGCATGAACAATCCTCGCCATGCCGCCCGCTCAGGGGTCAGGGTTTGATGAGGACCTTCAGTGCCTCGCGTTCGTTCATGGACCGGTAGCCGTCGGCGATGTCTTCCAGGCCGAGGGTGCGGTCGAAGACGCGGCCGGGGCGGATGGAGCCGTGGAGGATGTGCGGCATGAGCTCCTCGATGTAGGCGCGGGCGGGCGCGACTCCGCCGGTGAGGGTGATGTTGCGCAGGAAGTCGCCGAATCCGAAGGGGACTTCGGGGTACTGGGGTGCGCCGACCCGGCTGATCGTGCCGCCGTCGCGGACCACGCCGAAGCTCTGGGCGAGGGCGTCCTTCAGCCCGACGCATTCGAGCACCTTGCGGGTGCCCTCGCCCCGGGTCAGTTCGCGTACCCGGGCGACGCCCTCCTCGCCGCGTTCGGCGACCACGTCGGTGGGGGCGCACCCCCCGGCCCCGGGGGGGGGGGCCCGGGGGGGGGCCCGGCGGGCGCAGGGGTGGGGGCCGCCGCCCCTGGCGCGGGTTATGGCGGGCC
>NZ_JBHYXD010000003.1:184819-203229 GCF_042751995.1 Streptomyces sp. NPDC059371
CTACGGTCCCCTGGCGGGCGCCCCCCCCCCCGCCCGCTCCCGCCCCCGGCCGCCCCCCCCCCCGTCCCGTGGTCGGCGCACCCCCGGGCGCCCCCCCCCCCCACGGCCCAGGTCGGTGCGTACGCGGTGGCGGCCCATGAGGACGATGCGTTCGGCGCCGAGCAGCTTCGCGCTGATGACGGCGGCCAGGCCCACGGCGCCGTCGCCGACCACGGTGACGCTGTCGCCGCGGGTGACGCCGGCGGTGCGGGCGGCGTGGTAGCCGGTGCACAGGATGTCGGACAGGGTCAGCAGGTCCGGCAGCAGCTCGGAGTCCTCGCCGACCGGCAGTTTCACCAGTGTGCCGTCGGCCTGCGGGACGCGGGCGGCCTGGCCCTGCCCGCCGTCGACCCCGCGCACGCCCCACTGGCCGCCGTGCACGCAGGAGGTGTGCAGGCCCTCACGGCAGTAGGCGCAGGTGTTGTCGCTGTAGACGAACGGGGCCACCACCACGTCGCCGGGCTTCAGGCCGGTGACGGCGGAGCCGGTCTCCTCGACGACGCCGAGGAACTCGTGGCCCATGTGGCGGGGGTTGTCGGTGGACGGCAGCGACTTGTAGGGCCACAGGTCGCTGCCGCAGACGCACGACAGGACGATCCGCACGACCGCGTCGGTGGGGTTCTGGATCTTCGGGTCGGCGACGTCCTCGACACGGACGTCGTCGGCCCCGTACAGCAGGGTGGCTCGCATCGGCGCAGCTCCTCAGGGGGTGTGGGCGGGGTTCGTTCTCAGCGGCAGCGGACGGTGTCGTTCGTTCTTCGCGGCGGCCGGCCTGTGTCCTGACGGTTGGTCTCGCCGCGGTGGTCTCAGGCTTCGGGGATGGCGCGGCCGAAGTCGGCGAGGGTGACCGCGTCGGGCTCGGGGCCGCCGCGCCGGCCGGTCTCCAGTGCGTCGAGGGCGGCCAGTTCATCGGCGGAGAGGTCGAAGTCGAAGACGTCGAGGTTCTCGGCGATCCGCTCGCGCTTGGTGGACTTGGGGATGACGGAGCGGCCCTGCTGCAGTCCCCAGCGCAGCAGCACCTGGGCCGGACTCCTGCCGTGGGCCTTGGCGACGGCGGTGACGGCCGGGTCCTTGAGGACGCTGGTGCGGTGCTCGCCGTAGCCGGGGTAGAAGGTGATGCCCCCGATCGGCGACCATGCCTGGTTGAGGATGTGGTGCCGGTCGTCGAAGTCGAGGACGGCGCGCTGCTGGAAGTAGGGATGGATCTCCAGCTGGTTGACCGCCGGGACCACGGACGTCGCCTCCAGCAGCGCTGTCAGGTGGTCGGCCATGAAGTTGCTGACGCCGATGGCCCGGACTTTTCCTTCGGCCAGGAGCTTTTCCAGAGCCTGGTAGGCGGCGAGGGTCCGGGCGAAGTCCGACGGCAGCGCCTGGTGCAGGATCAGCAGGTCGATCTGGTCGACGCCCAGCTTGGTGGCGCTCTTGTCGAAGGCGTGCAGGGTCTGGTCGTAGCCGTAGTCGCTGATCCAGATCTTCGTCTCGATGAAGAGATCGTCGCGAGGCACCCCGGAGTCGCGGACGGCCTGGCCGACCTCGCGCTCGTTGCCGTAGGCGGCGGCGGTGTCGATGTGCCGGTAGCCCAGTTCGAGGGCGGCGGTGACCGCGGCCCGGGTCTCGGGGGCCGGGGTCTGGAAGACACCCAGTCCGAGGGCGGGCATCTTGACACCGTTGTTGAGGGTGAGGGTCTGCATCACAGGAGCCTTTCTTTGCGGGTGGCCCGTGCGGGCACGATGAGGGTGACGACCGTCAGGACGGCCGGGACGAGCAGCACGGCGGCGCCGGTCAGGGCGCGGCGCGTGCGGTCGCCGATGCCGGTGGGCGTGTGGCCGGTGGAAACGATGGCGGCCACGGCGGTGAGGATGCTCAGGCTCGGCGCGCTGCCGATCTGGCGGACGGCGTCGACCGGGCCCGCTCCCGCGCCTGCGGGGGCGACACCGTCGACACCGCTGGAGGTCAGTTCACCGGCTCGCGCTCCCAGAAGGAGCAGTCCGCCGAAGACCAGGCCGTAGGTTTCGTACAGGGGTGGCGCGCGCACGGTGTTCCTTCGGATCGATTGCGGACCGGGTGGCCCTTTCGGCCTTCTCCATGCAACGCCCTTCTCGCGCGCAGGTGGGAGTCACTGCTCTTCCGGGTACTGGCAGTACCTCGCAGCCGTCCGGAAGCCGACCTACGGTGAAGGAACCCCCGTCCCTCTCGTGGCGCACCGATCCGAAGGAGCAGCCCGTGCCCCGCACACCCATTCCGTCCCGGCCGCAGGCGTGCCGCGCGGGCTCTGTCCCAGCAGCGGGCTCGCAGCACCGGCGGGGCTGTGACCATGGATGCCTCTGAGAAGAAGAACCTGGCCGCGGAGGTCCGCGAGTTCCTGAGTACCCGGCGGGCGCGGATCACCCCGCAGCGGGCCGGGCTGCCGGTCTACGGCGGACAGCGTCGCGTCCCGGGGCTGCGCCGCGAGGAAGTCGCGCTGCTCGCGGGCATGAGCGTCGACTACTACGTCCGCCTCGAACGCGGCAACCTCGGCGGAGCCTCCGACGCGGTACTGGAGGCCCTGGCCCACGCGCTGCAGCTCGACGAGGCCGAGCGCACCCACCTCTACGACCTGGCTCGTGCCGCCGGCGTCTCGGGACGGCGGCCCACCGCGGCCATGACCCAGGTCCGGCCGACGATCGTGCGGCTTCTCGACTCGATGACGGACGTGCCCGCCTACGTACGCAACCGCCGCTTCGACGTCATGGCCGCCAACGCGCTGGGGCGAGCCCTGTACGCGCCGGTCTTCGACTCGCCGCTGTTCGCCCAGCGCGGGCCGGTCAACACCGCCCGTTTCCTGTTCCTGGACCCCGCCGCGCAGAACTTCTGGGTCGACTGGGACAAGGGGGCCGACGACTCGGTCGCCTTCCTGCGCACGGAGGCGGGCCGCGCACTCCACGACAAGGCGCTGACCGACCTGATCGGCGAGCTCACGACCAAGAGCGAGGAGTTCGCGCGCCGCTGGGCCCGCCACGACGTGAAGTTCCACCGCTCCGGCCTCAAGCGCCTGCGCCATCCCCTGGTCGGCGAGCTCGCGCTGCCCTACGAGGCGATGGAGCTGCCCGCCGATCCCGGCCTGCGCCTCAATTTCTACACCCCCGAGCCGGACTCGCCCGAGCGGCAGGCCCTGGGCCTGCTCGCCAGCTGGGCCGGCACCGGCACAGTCGTCCCCTCACGCAACGACTGATACCCACCGAGGAGAACACCTTCATGCACTACCGACCGCTCGGACGCACCGGTGTCCAGGTCAGCCCGCTCTGCCTGGGCGCGATGATGTTCGGCCCCTGGGGCAACGAGGACGAAGCCGACTCGGTACGGATCATCCACCGCGCTCTCGACGCCGGCATCAACTTCGTCGACACCGCGGACGTGTACTCCGGCGGGGTCTCGGAGGAGATCGTCGGCAAGGCGCTCAAGGACCGGCGCGAGGACGTGGTCCTGGCGACCAAGTTCTTCATGCCGATGAGCCAGGACGACCCCAACGCCCGGGGAGGCTCGCGGCGCTGGATCATCCGCGAGGTCGAGAACTCCCTCAGGCGTCTGGGCACCGACTACATCGACCTCTACCAGGTCCACCGCCCCAGCCCGGACACCGATGTCGCCGAAACCCTCGGCGCCCTCTCCGACCTCGTGCACCAGGGCAAGATCCGGTACATCGGCTCCTCGTCCTACTCCGGCTCCCAGATCGTCGAGGCCCAGTCGGTCTCGCGCGAGCGCCACCTGGAGCGGTTCGTGACAGAGCAGCCGCCGTACTCGATCCTGGTCCGCGGCATCGAGGAAGACGTGCTGCCCACCGTGCGGCGCCACGGCATGGGCACCCTGACCTACAGCCCGCTCGCCGGCGGCTGGCTCTCGGGCCGCTACCGCAACGGCTCCTCCTCCGGCCCGGCCTCCGCGGCCCGCCCGGAAGCCCGCTTCGACATGAGCAGCCCGGCCAACCAGCGCAAGCTCGACGCCGTCGAACAGCTCGCGCTCCTCGCCGAGAAGGCGGGCCTGTCACTGATCGAGTTGGCCGTCGCCTTCGTGATCAACCATCCCGGCGTCACCTCGGCGATCATCGGGCCGCGCACCATGGACCAGTTGGAGGCGTTCCTGCCCGCCGCCGACGTCACGCTCGCGGCCGACGTCCTCGACCGCATCGACGAGATCGTCGCGCCCGGCGTCACCGTCAACCCCGCCGACAACAGCTACGGCGACGTCGAACTGCGCGCCGACCAGCGGCGCCGCTGACGTCGGGTCGGTTCGCGGTCGGGCGGGCTGCCAGGAAGCCGTAGGGCGGGACGGTCCGCCTGGTCGCGCTCCGTGGTGAAGGCGCCCTCGACCACTTGAAGGCCGGCCAGAGATCTGCGCCGCGGACTGTTGTCCTTGTACGTACGGGGATTCGCCGGGCGTCACGTCAGTGCAGTGCGACCTCACCGGTGCGGACGGCACGCAGGGCGCGCTCGACGGTCTCCTGGTTCTCACCGACCGGTGCCACGTAGCCCATGACGTCGCGCGCGGCGTCCTCCCCGAGCGTGCGGGTGATCACCCACGTGGCCAGATACTGGGACGCCAGGCAACCGCCCGCGGTGGCGATGTTCCCCTCGGCGTGGAACGGCGTGTCCAGCACGGTGATGCCGCCGGCTTCGACGAAGGGCCGGGTCTTCATGTCGGTGCAGGCGGGCATGCCGTTCAGCAGCCCCAGCCGGGCGAGCACCAGCGCACCGGAGCACTGCGCGCCGATCAGCTGTCGCTCGGGGGCGAGCGGCAGTCTGGCGAGCAACTGGTCGTCGGCGACCACGTCTCGTGCCTTCACTCCGCTGCCGATCAGCACGACGTCGGCTTCGGTCACGAACTCCATCGGGCGCTGCCCGGTCACCTCGACGCCGTTCATCGACGTGACCACCGGCGTCGGTGTCGTGATGAAGGCTTCCAGGCCGTCCTTTCGGCACCGGTTGATCAGTGCGGAGGCGATGAAGCTGTCGAGCTCGTTGAATCCGTCAAAGGTGACCACGGCTACCTGCATGGCATCTCCTCAAAGGCACGGCGCTGTGACGGCACTGGAAGCGCAGCTTCTCAGGCGCCCTGTGTCCGGGTCGCGGGCCAATGGGCGATCGGTGGCCCATCCGCCGGTGCTGCGGTTGTCGGGGGCGGCCGTGCCCTGGAAAGTGGAGACGGGCCGTGCGCGGCGCAGGCCGGCGGAACGACGGCGAGGCCGCGTGGGCCCTCGTCACGGAGAGGAACCAGTGGCATGGCATCCCCATTGAGCGTAAACGTGTTCACGGCGCCGGAGAAGGAGCTGGTGGCCGAGCGGTCCCGGCCCTTCGGACCGCCGCCGGCCTGGGATCCGATGACCTCGACCCTGGTCTTCGGCGAGCACGACGCCGTCCTGGTCGACACCCTCACCACCGCCGCCGAGGCCGAGGCACTGGCGGCCTGGGTACGACTGCACCACCGCAACCTGACCACGATCTACGTCACCCACGGTCACCTGGATCATTTCGCCGGCCTCAGCGTGCTGCTGCGCCACTTCCCCGAGGCCCGCGCCATCGCCACTCCGAAGACGGTCGAGTACGCGCGCGAGCAGGTCGGGGGGCTGCCGTTCTACCGCAAACTGTTGCCCGGCCGGCTTGCGGCCGCCATCACCGTGCCGGAAGCCTGGAACGAGGAGACCTTCTCGCTGGAGGGCCACGAGCTGCGGATCATCGAGCAGGGCCAGACCGACGCCGTCGACTCCACCTCCCTGCACGTGCCCGTCCTGGACCTCGTCATCGGCGGAGACGTCCTCTACAACCAGTGCCACATGTACGTCGCAGCCACCACACCGGAGAGCCGCGAGAACTGGATCGCCGCACTGGACCGCCTCGCCGCCCTGAACCCGAAGATCGCGGTCGCCGGCCACAAGAAGCCGGGCGCCCCCGACACTCCCGACACCATCGCGGCGACCAGGCAGTACCTCACCGACTTCGGCCGCCTCCAGCAGGAGACCGGCAGCGACCAGGAGCTTTACGACGCCATGACCGAGCTGTATCCCGACTGGGTCTGTCATCAGGCGTGGCTGATGTTCGGCTTCTAGCAGGCCTGCGGGTCAACGGGGCAGCGGGGCAACGGGGCAACGGGGCAACGGGGCAACGGTCACGCGCAGCGCTCAACACTCAATGCTCAATGCTCAGCGGGGAAGTCCCCTACGGCCTTGCCGAGGTCGCGTTCGAGGTCACCCTGCGTCTGGAGGCCCCGCTCTGCGAGGTGGTCCAGGCGCTCACGGCTTTCGGGCCGGGCGATCAGGCTCTGGAAGGTCGCGGCGTCGGAGCGGATGTGGGCGGGGGACGCCAGCGTGAGGTCGTTGACGGCACGCTTGGCCGCCCGCACGCCTTCGGGCGGGAAGCCGGCGACGCGTTTCGCCAGGCGCTCGACGAAGCCGTCCAGCTCGGTGTCGGGCAGCGCGCGGTTGATCCAGCCGTAGCGCTCGGCGGTGTCGGCGTCGAAGTCGTCGGCGCCGACGATGGCCTCGATGGCGCGGGTCCGGCCGAGCCGCCGGGTCAGGTGCTGAACGCCACCCGCGCCGGGCAGGGCACCGGTGCCGGACTCGAACTGCCCGAAGACCGCCTTCTCGCGCGAGGCGAAGATCATGTCGCACGCCAGGGCGAGTTCGTTGCCGCCGCCGCGGGCGCGCCCGCGGACCTTGGCGATGGTGATCACCGGAACCCTCGCCAGCTTGTACAGGAACATGCCGAGCGAGGCATCACCAGGGCCGCCCGCCTTCGCGGCCTCCGCCGTGTACTGCGGTACCGCCGTGAGGTCCACGTGCGCGGAGAAGTAGTCCGGCGAAGCGCTGTCGATGACGACGACGCGCACGTCACCCGGGTCGGTGTACAGCCTGTCGACCAGGGAGACCAGGTCACGGACCAGGTCGACACCGAGGAGGTTCAGGGTGCCGGCGTCGAGGGTGGCGAACAGGACGCCGTCCTCCAGCCGGGTCCGGATCGACGGATGGCCGACGCTCATGATGGCTCCCGGAGGTGAGGTGGATGGTGGGACCGAGCCTCTGTCCCAGCATGCGCCTCTCCCCACCGCGGGCACGTGGGGACACCTGGGCCGAGGTCACCGAGGGAATCGCGGCCGAGGTCCCGGCGGGACTGTCACCAGGTGCCGGTGCCGGTGCCGACGGTCCCGGCGGGACTGTCACCAGGTGCCGGTGTCGGCGTACCCAAGAGCGCGCTCAGGTGGGTGCGGTGGACGTCGTCGGCCTCTGCCGCGATCCGCCGGAGAAGGCTTGGTGCGAGTTCGTCGCGCGGCGGGGCTCCCGTCCCCATCCGGACGAGCGCCCCGCGCCACAACCGCTGCCTGCGGCCGATGTGTTCGATCGCGGCAGGCCCGGCATGAACGCATTCTGAGTACCCGTCAGGGGCGGTCGGGCCTCGCGGCAACTGCTGTGCTCCTGCTCGGTGACGTCCGCGGCTGCTCGTATCGATGCTGTGGATCGACAGAGTCCGCTCGCGCCGGTACCGGACCACGAACTTGATGGTCCAGAAGTAGACGGTGACTTCGGGGCTTTGTTCCCGCCCAGCCGCCGATCGGACCTCGGAGCTGTCCGCCCGACCGCCGCCGTCTCAGACCCTTCACAGGTCATGGTGCCCGACCGTGCCGCGCAGAACCTGAACGCATCCTGACCACCGCGCGGCACAACGGACACCGCGAGTCACTTCGGAGCAGCATGGGCCCGATGAACCCCGGCACTGTCCACCGACGCATAGCGGTCCTCCGTCCCTCCTCTGCCTCCACGACGGAAGAAGACCGCCTTGAGCACGGCGCGACCCCCCGCCCACCCACCAACCGACCGTGCCGGCGCCTGGCTCGGACACCGGCTGGGCCGGGCGGTGGTGCTGTCCTACGCCACGGCTGCGCTCCTCCCGGGTCCGGGGCTGTGGCTGCGGCGCGCTCACAGCCTGCCGTTCGGGCACATGGCGCAGGTACCACTGCGCCCTGCCTCGATCCTGCTCGCCCTGGTGCTCTTCTCGGCAGGACTCCAGGTCCCTGTGCGCACGCTGGGCAGCATGCTGCGCAGTCCCAGAGCGATCCTCGCCGGGCTCGTCCTGCACTTGGCGATCCCGCTCCTGGTCATCCCCGTCGTCGCGTTCCTGCTGCACCAAACGCCTGACAGCGACGGCGGCAGCGGCCTGATCACTGCGTTGATCCTCATCGTGGCGATGCCCGTCGCCGCCGGGGCCACGGTCTGGACGCGTGCAGGCGACGGCGACCAGCCGACGATGGTGGGGCTCGTCCTCATCTCCACCCTGCTCAGTCCGATCACCATCCCCTTCGTCATCGGCGCCCTGCTGCCACTCGTGGGCAACGGCAATGCGGCCGCCCTCGCCATGTCCGGGCACAGCACCAACGGCGGCTTCGCCCTGGTCAGCGTGGTCCTGCCTTGTGCCGTCGGCCTCATGTGCCGGTTCGCGCTGCCGACATCCTGGTTGAACCAGGTCCTCGGCATCGTGCTGCCGGCGGCTTTGACCGGCTCTCTCGTCCTGACCTACGGCAACGCCAGCGGTGCCCTCGGTTCCTTTCTGACCCATCCGCGTCCGCTGTTGCTCGCCGCCGCCCTGGCCGCGGCGACGGCGGTCTGTCTTCTGTCATTCGCACTCGGCCACTTCGCAGGACGCCTCTTGAGACTGGAAACCCCGTCAGCCTCCTCGCTCACCCTCGCCTGCGGCATGAACAACAGCAGCGCCGGCGCCGTGCTCATCACCACCGCCCTGCCCGACAAGCCCCACCTGCTTCTGCCCGTCCTCGCCTACGGGCTCCTCCAGAAGGCGGCGGCGAACCGAGTCGTACGCCGACAGGCTTCCCGTGCCGACACCCCGATTCCAAGCCCTGGGGCTGCCTCCACATCCTCATCGTCCACAGTGACGTAGACCGACTAGCGGCAGAGCCGGGCCGACCGAAAAGGAACACGCCGCCTGAGGGCGTTTCCGAGAATCGTGCGGCCCCGGCAGGCGAACCGTGAGTTCGCCGTGCGATCCTTTCCTCCCGATGCGCACCCGGGTACGCCGGGCGTCAGCCTTCCAATCTGTAGCCATGTCCCCGCAGGGTGACGATGCGGGGCAGGCGACAGGGGCGGCTGGACGCGTCCGCTGCCTGCGCGAGCCGGCGGCGCAGGCTTGCCATGGTGACGTCCAGGGTCTTGGTGGGGCCGAACCAGTTCTCGTCCCACACCTCGGCCATGAGGGTTTCGCGCGCAACGGCTGCCCCGGGGTGCCGGGCGAGTGTGACGAGCAGTTCGAACTCCTTGGGTCGCAGGGTGATCTCCTCGCCGTGGAGAGTGCACCTGCGGGCTGTGGTGTCGATGACGAGGTCGTCCAGCTGCACCGGTGGCTGTTCCGTGGCCGTGACAGCTCGTCGGCGCACATGGGCGCGCAGGCGGGCGAGGAGCACGGTCAAGGAGAAGGGCTTGACGAGGTAGTCGTCGGCGCCGGCCTCGAGGCCGGCGATGATGTCGATGTCGTCGGTGCGTGCGGTGAGGATGACGATCAGCAGATCCGGGAAGCGCGCACGCAGGTCTCGTGCGACGTCCAGTCCGTCGATGTCAGGCAGTCCCAGGTCCAGGAGGACGGCGTCGTAGGCGGCGGAACCGGCTTCGGTGAGGGCCGCGACGCCGGTACGGATCCAGGCGGCGGCATAGCCGTTGCCGCGCAGGCCGGTCTCCAGGTGGTGGCCGATGGTTTCGTCGTCCTCGACGACGAGTACGCGCAAGCGGCTTCGACCCGGTGCCGTGGACGTGCCCATGGTGGACAGCGTAGGCCTCCTCGTGGGTTCGGCGATCGTTCCGGCCCTCGGACGCGGTTCATATGTCGCGCAGTTCCTCCACGGCGGGTCGCCGGGTGCTGCGGATGCCGTTGAGGGCTGCGGTCAGTACGGCGGTCAGGGCGGCAAGCCCGGTGAGGGCGAGGTAGGCGCCGGGGACCGCCAGGCCGGCGGGCGGGGGGTCGAAGACACCGGTGAGGACCTTGACGAGCATCTGTGAAAGCGCCCAGCCGATGAGGGCGCCCGTCGCCAGGCCGGTTGCGGCCAGGAGCAGCGCTTCGCTGAGGACCATGCCGCGCAGTTGTCGCTTCGTGGCGCCGAGGACCGTGGCGATGGCGAAGGTACGGCGGCGCTCGGCGAGGCCGAGGGCGAGGACGAGCCCGCCGGCCCCGGCGGCCAGCAGTACGGCGGAGGCGAGTTCGATGCGGGTCAGGCCGGCCAGGTCGACAGCGGTCAGGCTGGTGCCGATCGTGCCGCGGGTCTGCGTCAGGTCGGTGACGGTGGCGCTGCTTCCCAACTGCCCGCGCAGGTGCGTGGCGACCTGCTTCTGCTGGGTGCCACCCGTGTCGATCAGGAAGGCGCCCACCGCGTCGCTTCCGGTGGTCCTGGCGATGTAGGCGGCGTTGGCGACGAAGAAGCTGTCCTTGGGCGCGGTCGGGAACTCTTTGACGACTCCGGCGTAGTGGAAGGGGATTGTGCGCAGGACGTTCGTACGGGCGTCCTGGATGCGGAGGTTGACCGTGTCGCCGGGCTTGAGCTGGAAGTCGTGCACGGTCTCCTCGCTGACCAGCAGATTGTCCGGGCGCTGGGCAAGGCGGCGCATCAACTGGTCGGCGGTGCCGCCGGCGAAGTACGCGTCCTGCAGCGAGGTGGCTCGGGTGATGGTGTCCGGGCGGACGCCGTACAGGTCTTGGAGGTCGGAGCCGACGTAGGCGAACCGGTGCTGAAGCGGCTCGACATGCCGTGTGCCGCTGACCTTGACGGTGGCTGCCGCACTCGGTGGAACGTGGGCGCCCGGAGGTTCGGTGACGGTGACGTCGGCGCCGTTGGTCAACCGGGCGTCCACTTCGGCCTGTTGCTGGTAGGTGGCGTTGAAGACCGCGGTGGACACGGCGAACGAGACGGCGAGGGCGAGCAGGACCACGGATCGTGCGAGCGTGCGGCTTCGGCGCGAGAAGGTGGCCGCGGTGGTGCCGGCCAGGTTCCCGGTGAGCGGGCGAGCCAGTCGTGTCAGGGCGGGGCGGCCGTGGGTGAGGGTCAGCAACGTGAGGCGCCACACGAGCAGACTGGCACCGATCCACAGCAGAACGGGGCCGAGGAAGGCCCAGTACGACACGGAGATGGTGGGCACTCCCTCGGGTGCGAGGACCAGGGCGTACTGGTTGCCCGAGGAGGCACGGAAGACCAGCCACGATCCGAGCAGCAGGACGATGTCCAGGCCGTAGCGCATCCACCAGGGACTGCGGGTGCGACGGGTGCTCGCCTTGCGGGTGTCGGCGACGGTCACCGTGCGCAGGTCACGCAGGGCCGGTATGAGGACAGCCCCGGAAGCCACCGCGGCCCCGAGGACGAAGGCGAGGCCGTACCAGGCCGACCAGGTGGTCGCACGGGCGCCGAAGGACGCGGTGCCGAAGGCGAGCTGCCCGGTCAGGGCGGCCGCACCCAGCCCGAGGAGGCCGCCGAGCAGGCCGATCAAGGCGGCTTCGAGGGCCGCGAGCCCGGTGATCTGCCCGGGGCGCAGCCCGCGCAGGCGCAGCAGTCCCTGCTCCTGGCGGCGGCGCTCGCCACCGGCCGAGGCGACCGCGGCGGTCAGCGCGGCGGCGAGGACGGCGCCGGGGACACCGAGAAAGAGGAAGAGGACCTGCGCGTACAGGGCGTCCTGCCGGGCGGAGTCCAGGGCGGCGCCGACGTTGTCGCCGACGAGCGCGGTGCCGGCGGAGCGGGCCTCCAGATGGTGTGCGGCGCCGGTGACCGTGGTGAAGGCGGCAGCAGGGTCCGTGGGCAGCCGGGTGTGGTCGCGGGCGACGTGGATCTGGGTTGTGACGCTGGTGCTGCCGTGGGTGAGTGCGGCGAATTGAGCGGCGGGCAGGAGCACGATGTTGTCCGGCGGTGCGGTGGGCTGGGACTGGCTCGGCGCGCCGACGGTCTGGAACAGGGAGTCCGCCTGGGGCAGGTCGACCACCCCGCTCACGATGACCTGGCGTCGGCCGACGCCGGGGAGGGTGACGTCGATGGAGTCTCCGGGGGCCGCGTGGAGGTTGGATGCGGTCTGCTGGGCGAGCAGGACGCCGTCCGGGGAGCCGGCGAGGGTGCGGATCTCGTCGGGGAAGTGATTCCGGTAGCCGGCGGGCAGGCCGAGCGCGACGCCGGGCCCCGTGGTCTGGGTGCTGCCCCGCGCGTGGGCGCTGAATCCGGTGGTGTGCGCGTAGCCCACAGGGAGCGCGGCCCGGGTGCCGGGCGTGGTACGGGCCAGGGACAGGACCGTGTTCGGGTCGGCGCCGGGCTGGACCTGGACCTGCCAGTCGACCGCGACCGAGCGCAGCGCGCGCTCGGTCATGGTCGCCTTCGACGCGGTGAGGAAGGAGCCGAGTGCGGCGATCAGGGAGACGGCGAGCGCGACGCCGGCCAGGGCGGCCAGCAGGCGTCCGGTGCGGTGGCGGGCCAGGCCCTTCACCCATGTGGTGATCACGGTGTCTCCTCGGGTGCGAGCAGCCGTCCGCAGCGCATGGTGCGGCGCTGTTCGAGGCGGGCGGCTACGGACGGGTCGTGGGTCGTGACGACGAGGGCGGCCCGCGTCTGCTCCGCGGCGGCCAGCAGGGCGTCCAGGACGCGGGTGCCGCTGGCGTGGTCGAGGCGCCCCGTGGGCTCGTCGGCGAGGATCAGGCGCGGGGCCTGGGCCAGCACCCGGGCGACGGCCACCCGTTGGGCCTGGCCTCCGGAGATCTCCTCCGGCAGCCGGTCGGCCAGGCCCTGGACGCCGACTTGGGCGAGTGCCGCGAGAGCGGTCCGCCGCGCCTCGCTCTCCGGACGGTCGGCGAGGATCAGCGGGAGGGCGACGTTCTCGGTGACGTTCAGGGCGGGGATGAGGCTGTCGTTCTGGAAGACCAGCCCGATGCCGCTCGGTTCCAGGGCCGCGGCTCGGGTGACAGTTCCGCCGGTGGGTCGTTCGAGTCCCGCGATCAGGTGCAGCAGGGAGCTCTTGCCCGAGCCGGACGCTCCGACGACCGCGAGCCGCTGCCCGAGCCGGATCGTCAGGCTCGCTCCGTGCACGGCCACCACCGCCTGCGTGTCCCGGCCGAAGGTGAGGGCCACGTCCGCACAGGTCACTAGCGTGTCATCGGGTGTCATCGGGAGACTCCTCCGGGACGCCACGGGGTGTGAAGGTCGGCCCGTCGCCGGCCTTTCCGTCGTCCAGCGTGATGACCCGGTCGGCGATCCTGACGGCCTCCGCGCTGTGTGTCACGATCAGGACGGCGCAGCCCTCGGCCGCTCGCTGTCTCAGCATCGTGAGGACGAGTTGCTCGGTCTCACCGTCGAGTTCACCGGTGGGTTCGTCCGCCAGAAGGGCGGCGGGCGAGTTCGCCAGGGCGACCGCCAGCCCGGCTCGCGCGAGTTGTCCGCCGGACAGTTGGCGCGGCAGGGCGTGGGCACGATCGGTGATCCCCGCCTGTGCGAGAAGATCATCGGCGGGGACGACCGGCCTGCGGCCCATGGCCCGCTGAGGCAGCCGGATGTTGTCGCGCACGCTGAGGTGCGGCAGCAGGTTGCGGGTCTGCAGCAGGACGCCGATGTGACGGGCACGCAGCCGGGCCCGTTCCGCCTCGGGCCGGTGGCTGACGCGGACCCCGTCCACGCGCACTTCGCCTCCGGAGGGTTCGTCGAGCCCTGCCAGACAGGCCAGCAAGGTGGACTTGCCCGCCCCCGAGGGTCCTACGACCGCGACCGTCTCACCGCGCCGCACCGTGAGGGACACCCCGCGCAGTGCGAGCGTCTCCTCCTCGCCGGCCCGGTAGAAGCGGTACAGCTCACGCGCCGTCAGGACCTCCTCGCCGAGGGGGCGGGCGCGGATGATGTCGGGCGGGGGCGTTGTCACGTTCGTCACCGCCACGCGACGGAGTCACTGACGATGCGCCACGGGTCGACGTTGTCGGCGTTCACCGGGCCGGACAGGGTCAGGTTCACCTCGTGACCCGAGCGGTAGTAGGCGTAGCGCTCGAACGCGTCGCGCGCCACCTTGCCGGTGACCGGGTCCTTGGCCGAGTCGCCCTGATAGGTCAGCAGTACGACGCGGCCCGCGTGCCGGGTCACCTCTGAGACCTTCGGAGAGGCGAACTTCGGAGTTTGCGCGCGCAGCTTCGGAACGACTGTGCCGCTGACCGAGCCGGTCGTGGGGGCGGACGGGGCCGGTGCCGTCGTGATGGTGATGGTGTTGAGCTTGTCCGTGAACACCGTGGTGTCGCCCTGGGCGGTGCGGGCCCAGCCTTCGGGGACCTTGACGGTGAAACCGGTGAAGGTGCCGGCGGTCGGCCGGTAGGCGACATAGGCCTGGTTGTCGGGGATGTCGCCGGGCGGATTGGATTCGGTGGGTGCCGCTTGGACCTGCCCGCCGCCCGCCGAGGATCCGGACGGCGCGGACGCATGCGATCCGGAGGTTGAACAGCCGACGACCGCCGCCACGGCGATCGTCAGTCCGACCGCTGCGAACGCCTGCTTGTATCGTCCCATGGTCACTGCCCTCCCAAGAGGTTCCCGGGCCAGTTGGTCATGGCAGCGACGCTAGGGTGCGGCGGGTTAGCGTTCCGCCCGGCGAGGGTTAGACGAAGGCAAAAGCGGCGCCGCATCGCATCCGGCCAGGTCGCGGGCCCGCATCATGAAGGCATGAGACAGCGCGTGGTGCGAGTAGCCCTGACCGCCGCACTGCTCGCCGTGGTCCTCCTCGCCGTCCCCCTGGCCCTGGTCATCCGGTCCTCGCTCTACACGGCACAGCGCGACGCCCTGGAGCGGACGGCTCTGGCCGGTGCGGTCCACGTCAGCCCGGACTACGTCACCGGTGACCCTGTGGAACTCCCCCGTCCCCCAGCGGGCGGGAGCCTCGGCCTGTACGACCCGAAGGCGCGACTGCGGGCCGGCGGCGGTCCGGCGCGAGGTGATTCCGCGGTGCACCGTGCTCTGGGCGGAGGACTGGTCCGGAGCGGGTCGGGCGGGCAGATCGTCGTCACCGTGCCCGTCTCTCACGCGGAGCGGGTGATCGGCGTGGTCCGGGCGTCCTCACCGGTCGGCTCCGTGCAAGGCCGAGTTCTCGCGGCGTGGGCGGTGCTGCTGGGGGTGGCGGTGCTGGCGGTCTTCATCGCGGTGCTCGTCGCCCGCCGTCAGGCACGCGCGCTGGCTGCCCCGCTGGAAGACCTCTCTCGGCACTGCGAGGCCGTCGCCGAGGGCGACCTGTCCCAACGGTCCGCCCCCAGCAGCATCGCCGAGATCGACCAGGTCGCCCGCACGCACAACGAGATGCTCAACAGCCTCGCTGAACTCCTGCGCCGCGAGCGGGACTTCACCAGCAACGCGTCCCATCAGCTACGCACCCCGCTGGCCGGACTGCAACTGGCCCTGGAGGAAGGGCTCGGCCAGGACGACGAAACCAGACTGCGGCCCGTCCTTGCCGAGGCCCTGGCAACGACGCAGCGCCTGCACCACACGGTGGAAGGGCTTCTGCGCCTGTCGCGTTCGCGGGGCCGGGCCTATCCGGCCGCGACATACGTGCCGGCGCACCAGTTGATTCAGGAGACGGCCGCCCGGTGGCACGGGCTCTTCGCCCGTGATGGCCGGCGCCTGGTGAGCGCTGCCGATGATGTGCCCGCGGATGTCCGGGTTCCGGGCGGGCCCGTGTCCGAGGTGCTCGGCATTCTGCTCGACAACGCCCGGGTGCACGGGCACGGCACCGTCCATATCGGGTTGCGTGACCTGGGGAGCGCCCTGGCCTTCGATGTGACCGACGAGGGCCGTATCGACGGGGATCCGGCACGGCTCTTCGACCGCGGGCACTCCGGGGGTGGCCCGGGCACGGGCATCGGTCTCGCACTGGCCCGGGACCTGGCGGTCTCCCTCGGGGGGCGGCTCTCGGTGACGCACAGCAGCCCGGCCACCTTCATGCTCCTCCTGCCCATCGACGCGGCCCACGTTCGACCACCGCGAACGGTGGACTAGACAAGCCCGTCCCTGAGCAGCTCAGCCGCGGTGACCAGCGGCGCCGCGAGGCGCCCTCCCCTCCGCAGCAGTACACGTTGAACGCGTATCACGTCAGCCTGAACCGACCTGATCGCGTCGGGCGCCACGCGTCCCGCGTTCCTGTGCGGCGCGGCCGGGGCCGCGCCGCTCGGGTCGTCCGGTTCAGCCGCCCAGGACGGTGTTGCCGGTCACCGTGCCGCCGGTGCCGTCGACGGTCACCACGTGCCGTACCCCATCGGGGCCGACGACCACGATGCGCCAGGCCCGGCCGCCGCCCTGCTCCGTGACCGGCGCCAACGACTCGACCTTGCCGTCCTTGACCGCGGAGGCGGCCTTGTCCACGGCGTCCGCCGCGGAGAGCGAGGGCAGCGGGGCCGGAGCCTCGCCGGCCGACAGCCCACGGTCGTCCTCGCCGCGCGAGGCACCCTCCGTGTGACGGATCCGGCCGTCGCGCTGCTTCAAGCCGTCCTGGCCCTCACGGCCTTCGGACTCGGCCCGGAAACCGTCACGCCACTCGCGCGCGTCGGCGGCCACCATCTTGTGCTCGCCGCGGCCGTCCTCCTCGTGGTGGTGGATCGCCGCCGCGGCGACGCCGCCTCCGATCACCACCACGGCCGCCGTGCCGGCCACGGCCCAGCGCGCCCCGCGGCCGCCCAGCCGGCGCCTGCCGGTCGGCTTCGCCGCCGTCGTACCCGGACCGTCCTCGTCCGGCTGCTCCTGCGGTTCCTGCGGTTCCCGCGCACCTACGGATTCGCTCACTGCGCCCACCCCGATCTCCCGGAAGGTCCGGGCCCTGTGCCCGGTCGTCCGGGCACAGCATCGCTGGAGGCTGCTGAAGACTTCCTGAAGACCTGAAGGCACCTTCAGCTTCGTGCCTTCCCCGCCCGGCGACCTGCCACCCTGGGGGCATGCGTGTACTGGTGGTGGAAGACGAGCGCCGGCTGGCCCTGGCGCTTCAGCACGGCCTGACGGCCGAGGGCTTCAGCGTGGACGTCGCCCACGACGGTCTCACCGGACTCACCAAAGCCACCGAGCGCGCCTACGACGTGGTCGTGCTCGACATCATGCTGCCCGGCCTCAACGGCTACCGGGTGTGCCAGCGGCTGCGGGCCACCGGCAGCAACGTCGGCATCCTCATGCTCACCGCCAAGGACGGCGAGTGGGACGAGGCCGAGGCGCTGGACACCGGCGCCGACGACTACCTGTCCAAGCCCTTCTCCTTCGTGGTGCTCGTCGCCCGCCTGCGGGCGCTGGCCCGCCGGATCGGTACCCGGGCCCCGAGACGCACCGTGCTGGGCGACCTGGTGGTCGACTCCGCCGCCCGCACCTGCACCCGCGGGGGCGTGTCCGTCCCGCTCACACCGCGCGAGTTCGCCGTCCTCGACCACCTCGCCCGGCGGGCCGGGGAGGCCGTCTCCAAGCGGGAGATCCTGGACGAGGTCTGGGACAGCGGTGCCGACAGCGACCCCAACACCGTCGAGGTCCATGTCAGCGCCCTTCGACGCAAGATCGACACACCGTTCGGGCGGGCCGCGGTGCAGACCGTCCGAGGCGCCGGATATCGATTGGCGGCCGATGGTGGCTGAGCCGGATCCGACCACGCGGAAACCGAAGCGTCCCGGCATCGTGCCCGGCGCGCGCCACCGGGTCCGTACCGCGCTGCGCCGCCTCACCGGACATCCCCGTCCGGCCGCGCTGATCCGTCGGCTGGCGCCGCGCTCGGTCCGTACCCGCACGACCCTCGCCGCGTGCGCGAGCGTGGCCGTCGTGCTGCTCGCCACGTCGGCCGTCGTCCTGCTCCTGCTGCGGGGCAACCTCGAACGCACCGTGGAGACCGGGGGCCGCGCGCAGGCACGGGACGTCGCCCGCCTCGCCGCGGCCGGACGCCTGCCCCGACCGGTGACGCTCGGCCCCGGAACCGATTTCATCCAGGTCGTCGACGCTCACGGAAAGATCGTGGCGCAGAGCCAGAACCTCACCGGCCGCCCCGCCCTCACGCCCACCGGCACCCGCAACGGCCACCGGACGTACAACCTCGACGCCCTCGGCGAGGAACACCACCAGCGCGTCACCACGGTCACCACCACCAGCCCCACCGGCCCGGTCACCATCCACGTCGGGGCCTCACTGCGCACCGCCGACGCCGCCGAGGACATCACCACCGCGGCCCTCGCCGCCCTCAGCGCCCTGCTGATCTCCACCGTCGGTGTCCTGACCTGGCGTACGACCCGCCGCGGGGGGGGGGCGGGGGGGGGGCACCCCCCCCCGGTGGCCCCCCCCCGCCGCCCCCCCCCGGGCAGCCCCGGGGCCCCCCCCCCCCCCCGCCCAGAGAGAGGGCGCCG
>NZ_JBHYXD010000003.1:203239-229465 GCF_042751995.1 Streptomyces sp. NPDC059371
TCGACACACCCCCGGGGGGGCCCCGCCCGGCGCCCCCCCCCGGGGGGGCGGGGCGCGCGCGGGGGCCCACCGCGCCCGGGGCCCCCCCCCCGGGCCCCCGCGACCTGGACCGCCGGGTCCCCGCCCCGCGCAGCGACGACGAGATCGGCCGCCTCGCCGACACCATGAACGCCATGCTCGAACGGCTGGAGGCCGCGGGTACGCGGCAGCGCCGGTTCATCGCCGACGCCTCGCACGAACTGCGCAGCCCCCTCGCGGTACTGCGCACCCAGTTGGAGGTCGCCCTCACCCACCCCGATCCCGAAGTGCGTGACACCCTGGTGGCGGGCGCCCTCCAGGACACCGAGCGGCTCCAGGCACTCTCCGCCGACCTGCTGCTGCTCGCCCGCCTCGACGCCACCGGGCGGAGCCGGCCCACCGAACCCGTCGACCTCGTCGAACTCGCCCGCAGCACCGTGGCGGTTCGCTCCACCGACTCCCACCCCGTCATGCTCCACGCCCCGGACGACATCACCGTTCCCGGCAACGCCCTGTGGATCGGCCGACTCCTGACCAACCTTCTCGACAACGCCCAGCGCCACGCCCGGCACATTGTCACGGTGCGGCTGTCCGCCGACCCGGAGACCGGCGACGCCGTCCTGGACGTCACCAACGACGGCCCCCCGATCGCCCCCGCCGACCAGGAGAAGATCTTCGAACGGTTCGCCCGCCTCGACGACGCCCGCAGCCGTGACGACGGCGGCACCGGTCTCGGTCTGCCCATCGCTCTGGACATCGCCGCCCTTCACAGCGGCACGATCACCGTCCTCGACACCCCGGACGGCACCACTTTCCGTACCCGCCTGCCCACCAGCCGTCCCTCGCCGAGCCCCTCAGCATCGGATACGCACTGATCGCGGGCCTACCTCCGTCGAAAGAGCGGGACGTATCGTCGAGAGAGGCGAAGATACAAAACTATTCACTTGTTTCATCGGGGGACGTCAACACCCCGGACGGAACGAGGGACGGGGGCACCATGCAAGGCCTGTCGAAGGCATCCGGACCCGGTGACGCGGCTCGAACGCCGCCGCCCGAGCCGGTCCCGTTCGCACCGGGATCCGTCCTGTGGGACCTCGCGGGTGACGTACGGATGCTGTTCGCCCTGCCCGCCGCTCTGGTGCTCCAGGTCGCGCACCCGGCCGTCGGTGCCGGCGTCGACGACCACTCCGTCTTCCGCACCGACCCCTGGGGCCGTGCGCGGCGCTCGCTGCAGTCGCTCCAACTGTGGGTCTACGGCGGCGAGCAGGCCCTGGAGGAGGGACGCCGGCTGCGGCGCCTGCACCGGACGATCTCGGGCACGGACCGTCACGGCCGCGCCTATCACGCCCTGACCCCGGCCTACTACACCTGGGTCCACGCCACCGCCTACCCGGTCTTCATACGGGCGGCAGACTGTCTCTCCCGCCCCTTGGACGAGGACGAGCAGCGCCGCCTCTACGACGAGCTCCTCCGACTCGGTGACATTCTCGGCATCCACCGCCGTGACATGCCGCCCACACCGGAGGCGTACTGGCGCTACTTCGATTCGATGGTCCGCGACGAGTTGGAGGCGACGACCGTCGTACGGGAACTCCTCGACCCGCGCCGCCCCGTCGCGCTCCCGGACGGATCGCCCGCCCTGCTCCGCCGCCTCTGGCCCCTGCTCCGCCCACCGCTGGCGCGGTTGAACGTGTTCGTCACGACCGGCCTGCTGCCGCCCGCGGCACGGGAGCGGCTCGGCCTGAAGTGGAGCGCCAGGGACGAGCGCCGGCTGCGCCGCTTCGGGGCGGTCGTACGCAGGACCGTCCCGCTGCTCCCGGAGCGGCTCCGTTACCTCCCCCTCGCCTACGCCGCGCGCCGCTCGGCTGCCGGACTCCCTTCCCCTGCCGTGCACTTGGCCCCGAGGTGAGCCGTCGTCCGTGAGGGGCTCAAGTCGGGTCCCGTTCACGGGTGTTGCCCATGGTCTGATTCCATTCACATGCGTGATGCGTCTGTTGCTGGGGATGTACGGGAGGAGACACAAAGGCCCCGGCCGCACAGTGAGGTGCTGCAGAGATGGATCGCACATTCCACCCCCGTTCACGGAGAATCGTCCCGCTCGTCGCCCTGACCGCCGCGGCCTTATTGCTCGCCTCGGGGTGTTCCAGCAGCTCGGGCGGCAAGAAGGCCGAGGAGAGCGGGGACGGTGGCGCCGCGGGCAAGGCGGACACACCGCGGATGACCGTCGCCCTGGTCACCCACCAGGCAGCCGGCGACACGTTCTGGGACATCGTCCGCAAGGGCGCCGAGGCCGCGGCCGCCAAGGACAACATCCGGCTCGTCTACTCGAACAACCCGAACGCGGGCGACCAGGCCAACCTGGTGCAGAACGCGATCGACCAGAAGGTCGACGGCATCGCCATCACCCTGGCCAAGCCCGACGCCATGAAGGACGCGGTGGGCAAGGCGACTTCGGCCGGCATACCCGTCGTGGGTCTCAACTCCGGCCTCAGCGACTGGAAGAAGCTCGGCCTGATGGAGTTCTTCGGCCAGGACGAGACCGTCGCGGGTGAAGCGCTCGGCAAGAAGCTGAACGCCGAAGGGGCCAAGAAGGCCGTCTGTGTCATCCAGGAACAGGGCAACATCGGCCTCACCCAGCGGTGCGACGGAGTCAAGAAGACGTTCAGCGGCAGCACGGTGAACCTGTACGTCAACGGCACCGACATGCCGTCCGTGAAGTCGACGATCACCGCCAAGCTCAAGCAGGACCCCGCGATCGACTACGTCGTCGCGCTGGGTGCCCCGTACGCCCTGACCTCGGTGCAGTCGGTCAGTGACGCCGGCAGCAAGGCGAAGATCGCCACCTTCGACCTGAACAAGGAACTCACCGGCGCCATCGGCAAGGGCACCATCCAGTTCGCCGTCGACCAGCAGCCCTACCTTCAGGGCTACTTGGCGATCGACTCGCTGTGGCTCTACAAGAACAACGGCAATTACAGCGGCGGCGGCGAGCAGCCGGTGCTCACCGGTCCGGCGTTCGTGGACAAGAGCAACGTCGACACCGTCGCCAAGTTCGCCACGAAGGGCACTCGGTGATGAGCGCGGCCGGGCCGACGGCGACCGCGCCGCCGGCTCCCGGCCCCCGGACGAACGCCGGGCGGACGGCGCGACGCCCCCTGGCGCTGCGGCTGCTCGCCCGCCCCGAGGTCGGGGTGTTCCTCGGCGCCGCCGCCGTGTTCGTCTTCTTCCTGATCGCGGCGCCGTCGGTGCGCTCCGGCGGTTCGATGGCGACCGTGCTCTACCAGTCGTCGACGATCGGCCTCATGGCCCTGCCCGTGGCCCTGCTGATGATCGGCGGCGAGTTCGACCTGTCCGCCGGTGTCGCGGTGATCACCTCGGCGCTGACGGCGAGCATGCTCAGCTACCAGCTCACCATGAACGTGTGGGCGGGTGTCGTGGTGGCACTCGTCCTCTCGCTCGCGATCGGCGCGTTCAACGGCTGGATGATGGTCCGCACCGGGCTGCCGAGCTTTCTGGTGACACTCGGGACCTTTCTGATCCTGCAAGGCGTCAACCTCGCCGTCACCAAGCTGGTCACCGACAACGTCGCCACCGACGACATCAGCGACATGGACGGGTTCGGCCAAGCGAGAAGCGTCTTCGCCTCGTCGTTCGACGTCGGCGGCGTCCAGGTCAAGATCACTGTCGTGTGGTGGATCGTCTTCGCGGCGCTCGCCACCTGGGTGCTGCTGCGCACCAAGTACGGCAACTGGGTCTTCGCGGTCGGCGGCGACCAGGACAGCGCCCGCGCGGTCGGCGTACCGGTGACCTTCACCAAGATCACGCTGTTCATGGCGGTCGGCTTCGGCGCCTGGTTCGTCGGCATGCACCAGTTGTTCTCGTTCAACACGGTGCAGTCGGGCGAGGGTGTCGGCCAGGAACTCATCTACATCGCCGCGGCGGTGATCGGCGGCTGTCTGCTCACCGGCGGCTACGGCTCCGCGATCGGCCCCGTCTTCGGCGCCTTCATGTTCGGCATGGTGAACCAGGGCATCGTCTACGCAGGCTGGAACCCCGACTGGTTCAAGGCCTTCCTCGGCGTGATGCTGCTCGGCGCCACGCTCGTCAATCTGTGGGTCCGCCGCACGGCGACCCGGAGGTGAACCGACCCATGGCAGACAAAGGATCCGGACCCGCGGACGCCGTCCGCACGGGCACCTCTCCGGGCGACGGGGACGGCGACGCCGCGATCGTCGAGCTGCGCGGCGCGGGAAAGTCGTACGGCAACATCCGCGCCCTGCACGACGTCTCCCTCGCCGTCCATCCCGGCCGGGTGACCTGCGTCCTCGGCGACAACGGCGCCGGGAAATCCACCCTCATCAAAATCATCTCGGGGCTCCACCGGCACAGCGAGGGCGAGTTCCTCGTGGACGGTACGGCGGTGCGGTTCAGCACCCCCCGCGAGGCCCTCGCCCGCGGCATCGCCACCGTCTACCAGGACCTCGCGACAGTGCCGTTGATGCCGGTGTGGCGAAACTTCTTCCTCGGCTCCGAGATGACCAAGGGCCCCTGGCCCGTACGACGGCTCGACATCACCCGGATGAAGCGGACCGCCGACGAGGAACTGCGCAACATGGGCATCGTCGTCGACGACCTCGACCGGCCGATCGGAACGCTCTCCGGTGGGCAGCGCCAGTCCGTGGCCATCGCCCGCGCCGTGTACTTCGGCGCCCGCGTCCTCATCCTGGACGAACCGACCGCCGCTCTCGGCGTCAAACAGTCCGGTGTCGTCCTCAAGTACATAGCCGCGGCCCGCGACCGCGGCCTCGGCGTCATCTTCATCACCCACAACCCGCACCACGCGTACATGGTCGGCGACCACTTCAGCGTGTTGCGGCTCGGCACGCTCGAACTCAGCGCCGACCGCGGCGAGGTCGACCTGGAGGAGCTCACCGACCACATGGCGGGTGGCGCCGAACTGGCAGCTCTCAAGCACGAGTTGGCGCAGGTGCGCGGGGTCGACGTACAGCGGCTCCCGGAGGCGGACCGCCTCGGGGCGCCCGCACCGGACTCCCCCGAGGATTCCCCCTGACGCTCCCCGTCGGCCGGGCGCCCGATCTACCCGATGGACCCCGGCACAGAGGACGGGCCGGCGGCCGGTCGCACCCCGGCCGCCGGAGAGCGAGACCGGCCGCCAGGGAACGAGACCGGCCGCCCGGGACGCGACGGTCCGCCGGGCACGCGACGGCCTGCCGGAGGACGAACCCTCCGCCCAGCCGCTCCCACCGCTCGCACCGCTTGCACCGCGCCGCCAGGCATCTCCTCGATCGGAGCGGATGGACGGCCCGGCGGCCGGCGCCGAACTTCCCGGATGGCGTCGCCGCAGGACAGCACCCCTCACGGCCCGGATCGCACCCCCGGAGGGGCGACGGTCACGGTAATGGAGGAACGGTTACGCTGAGATCATGCCGTCCACACGTCGTACCGCGCGCCAGACCGACCTGCTCCAGCGGCTGGTCGCGTTGCTGGTGGCGGAGGGCTTCGCGGCGTTCACACTCGACGAGCTGACCGAGCGGCTGCACTGCTCGAAGACGACGCTGTACCAACTGGCTGGAAGCAAGCAGGAGTTGGTCCGGGAAGCGGTGAAGCACTACTTCCGGGAGGCCGCCCAGGCCGTCGAGAAGAGGGTGGCCGACACCTCCGCGCCCTCCGAGCGCGTGGTGGTCTACCTGGACGCGGTCGCCGAGCAGCTTCGGCCGCTCTCCCGGCAGTTCCTCGACGACATGGCCCAGTTCGAACCTGCCCGCGAGGTGTACGAGGCCAACACGCGCCTCGCGGCGGGGAGGATCCGGCAGTTGATCGCCGACGGCGTGGCCGCCGGGGCGTTCCGTGACGTCCACGCCGCGTTCGTGGGCGAGGTCGTGGCCGCGACCATGCAGGAGATCCAGCGCGGCGAGGTGGCCGCACGCACCGGGCTGAACGACGCCGAGGCCTACGCCGAGCTCGCCTCGCTCATCGTGCACGCCGTCTCCCCCTGACGCGGTCCCTCCCGAGCGCCGCCCACCCAGAGCGCCGCCCACCCCGGACACCGGCCCACTCCTGACACCGGCCACCCCTGACACCGGCGACCCCGACGCCCCCGTCGAGCCGCGTCGAGCCGCGTCGCGAGAGCCACCCACACCCCGAGGCGAATCCGTCGACGGTCCGCATGGCCTGGTGGTACCAAAAACGATACTGTTGTATCGCCTGGCGTATCAATATCGTCCGGCGAACCGCCACCACCGAGGACATGCCATGCCCGCGACCCGCACCCTCCCCACGTCGGAAGCCGTCGACCTGATCGCTCTGACCCGCGAGCTCGCCGAGAAGGAGCTCGCCCCGCGCGTCGCCGAGGCGGAGGCCGAGGGACGCTTCCCCCGCGAGGTCTTCCGCACGCTCGGACGGGCCGGGCTGCTCAGCCTGCCCTACCCCGAGGCGTTCGGCGGCGGCGAGCAGCCCTACGAGGTCTACCTCCAGGCCGTGGAGGAGATCGCCGCCGTGTGGGCGAGCGTGGCGGTGGGCGTCTCGGTGCACGCGCTGTCCTGCTTCGCCCTCGCCGAGTTCGGCACCGAGGACCAGAAGAAGGAGTGGCTCCCGGACATGCTCGGCGGCGAGCTGCTCGGCGCCTACTGTCTGTCCGAGGCCCACGCAGGTTCCGACCCCTCCGCGATGCGCACCCGGGCGGTCCGCGACGGCGACGACTACGTACTGAACGGTGCCAAGGCCTGGACCACGCACGGTGGGCACGCGGACTTCTACACGGTCATGGCCCGTACGTCCGACGAGGGCTCGCACGCCATCTCCTGCTTCCTCGTCCCGGCCGACACCCCCGGTGTGGTGGCCGATCCGCCGGAGCAGAAGATGGGCCTGACGGGGTCCGCCACCGCCACCGTGCGCCTGGAGAACGTGCGCGTCCCCGCGAACCGCCGGATCGGCGAGGAGGGCGCGGGACTCAGGATCGCGTTCGCCGGACTGAACTGCGGACGGCTCGGCATCGCGGCCGTGGCCACGGGCCTCGCCCAGGGTGCGCTCGACCACGCGCTGCGCTACTCGCGGGAGCGGGAGACGTTCGGCCGGCCCATCATCGAGCACCAGGGACTGGCCTTCGTCCTCGCCGACATGGCCGCGGCGGTGCAGGTCTCGCGGGCCACCACGCTCGCCGCCGCCCGGCTCAAGGACGAGGGGCTTCCGTTCCAGTCCGAGGCGTCGATCGCCAAGCTGATCTCCACCGACAACGCCATGAAGGTCACGACCGACGCGGTCCAGGTGCTGGGCGGCGCGGGCTACACCCGCGACTTCCCGGTGGAGCGCTACATGCGCGAGGCCAAGGTCATGCAGATCTTCGAGGGCACCAACCAGATCCAGCGCCTGATCATCGGCCGCGGCCTGAAGGAGAGCGACCGCGGCAGCCTCCGGGTGAGCCACGCCGGGAAGTAGCCGGAGCGGTACGGACCCGCCGGGCGGAACCGGCGGGCGGAACCGGCGGGCGGAACCGGCGGGCGGAACCGGTCAGTGCGGTCCCCGCACTCACCGGAAGAACGTCCGGGCACGTGATTATCGCCGCCCGAACACCGATACTTCCCAGTGTGAGCTCCACGCACCGCCGACCCGCCCGTCGGCCGGCCCAGCGGTTCTTCTCACCAGGAGGTTCCCATGAAGATGCTCATCAACGTGGCGGAGACGGTGGTGGCGGACGCGCTGCGGGGCATGGCGGCGGCCCATCCGGAGCTGACGGTGGACGTCGACAACCGCGTGATCGTACGGAGGGACGCCCCGGTCGCGGGAAGGGTCGGCCTCGTCTCCGGCGGCGGGTCCGGGCACGAGCCGCTGCACGGCGGATTCGTGGGCCCCGGGATGCTGTCGGCAGCATGTCCCGGTGAGGTCTTCACGTCCCCGGTGCCCGACCAGATGGTACGGGCCGCCGCCGCCGTGGACAGCGGCGCGGGCGTGCTGTTCATCGTGAAGAACTACACCGGCGACGTCCTCAACTTCGACATGGCGGCGGAGCTGGCCGAGGACGAGGGCATCCAGATCGCCAAAGTCCTCGTCAACGACGACGTGGCCGTCACCGACAGTCTGTACACGGCGGGCCGGCGCGGAACGGGCGCGACGCTGTTCGTCGAGAAGATCGCGGGGGCCGCCGCCGAGGAGGGCGCGCCGCTGGACGTGGTCGAGGCACTGGCCCGGCGGGTCAACGACAACTCCCGCAGCTTCGGCGTCGCGCTCAGCGCCTGCACGACTCCGGCCAAGGGCAGCCCGACCTTCGATCTGCCGGCCGGGGAGCTCGAACTCGGTGTCGGCATCCACGGCGAACCGGGCCGGGAGCGGCGCGCCATGATGACGGCGCGCGAGATCGCCGACTTCTCCGTGCACGCCATCCTGGACGACCTCGCGCCGCGCAATCCGGTGCTGCTCCTCGTCAACGGCATGGGCGCCACCCCCCTACTGGAGCTGTACGGCTTCAACGCGGAGGTCCAGCGGGTGCTGGCCGAGCGGGGCATCCCGGTGGCGCGCACCCTCGTCGGCAACTACGTCACCTCCCTCGACATGGCGGGCGCCTCGGTGACCCTGTGCGAGGTGGACGAGGATCTGCTGCGCCTGTGGGACGCGCCGGTGAAGACGCCGGGCCTGCGCTGGGGCGCGTGAACGCCGTCGACGTGCCCCGAACGGCACGCGGCCCACGGGCCCTTGAACGGCGGCCAGGTCAAGTTCCGTACCACGCAAGGAGATTCCGTGCTCGACGCCGATTTCTTCCGCCGTTGGATGACGGCGACCGCAGCCTCGGTGGACCGCGAGGCGGAGCGGCTCACCGACCTGGACTCGCCCATCGGTGACGCCGACCACGGCAGCAATCTGAAGCGCGGATTCGCCGCCGTGACCGCCACCCTGGAGAAGGAGGCCCCGGACACCCCCGGTGCCGTTCTCACGCTCGCCGGGAGGCAGTTGATCTCGACGGTCGGCGGCGCGTCCGGGCCGCTGTACGGCACGTTGCTGCGCCGGACCGGCAAAGCGCTGGGGGACGCCGCCGAGGTCACCGACGAACAGTTCGCGGACGCGCTGCGCACGGGCGTCGACGCGGTGATGGCGCTGGGCGGAGCCGCTCCCGGCGACAAGACCATGATCGACGCCCTGGTTCCCGCGGTCGACGCGCTCACCGAGTCGTTCGGCGCGGCCGGGTCCGCCGCCGAGGAGGGTGCCGTGGCGACGACGCCCCTGCAGGCCCGCAAGGGCCGGGCGAGCTATCTGGGCGAGCGCAGCATCGGGCACCAGGACCCCGGCGCCACCTCCTCGGCCCTGCTGATCGCCGCACTCGTGGAGGCGGCCGGTGAGTGACACCGAGGAACGACGCGTAGGAATAGTGCTGGTCTCGCACAGCGCCGCCGTCGCCGCGTCCGTGGCCGAACTGGCCATCGGCCTGGCCGGTGGCGGCGCGGTCGCTCCGGTCGCGCCGGCGGGCGGCACCCTGGACGGGGGGCTCGGCACCAGTGCGGACGTCATCGCCGCCGCCGCGGCCTCCGTGGACCGCGGCGCCGGGGTCGCCGTGCTCACCGACCTGGGCAGTGCCGTGCTCACCGTCAAGGCGTTGCTCGCCGAGGGCGACGAACTGCCGGACGGCACACGGCTGGTGGACGCTCCCTTCGTCGAGGGAGCGGTGGCCGCGGTCGTCACGGCCTCGGCGGGCGCCGACCTCACGGCGGTGGAGGCCGCGGCGGCGGAGGCGTACACCTACCGGAAGGTGTGAGGCCCGGGAAGCGCCAAAGCCCGTATCAGGTGATTCCGTTCGCCGCGAAGATCAGGGCCGAGCGGATGGTCGCCGCCAGTTCCGAGCGGGCCTTCGCGGGGTCGGGATCCGGCTCGTCGGTGCGCCACGCGTAGTGCTCGACGGCCGTGCGCAGCGCCGCGTTGAGCATGGCGGCCTGGATCTGCGAGCGCAGGTCGACGGCACCGAGACCGGCGCGGTCCGCGAGTGCGCGGGCGAAGACGGGCTCGGCCTCGTCGTGGGCCTGGAGCCAGACGGCACGCAGTCCCGGTTCGGTTCTGGTGAGCCTCAGCAGCGTACGGACCCTGGGCGGCTCGGGCCTGAGCATCGAGCCCTCGCCGCTCGTGGACGCCCGTTCCAGGGCGTCCTCCAGGGGAGCGCCCGCGGGCCAGGTCCGCAGCGCCGCGGCGATCGCGTCGATCCCGGCCGCGAACAGCGGGCTCACGCAGCTTTCCTTGCCGGGGAAGTAGCGCCACAGCGTCCGCGTGGACAGGCCGACGGCCTGGGCGATCTGGTCGCCGGTGGTGGCGGCGACGCCCTGGTCCACGAACAGTTCCACCGCGGCACGGGCGATCTCCAGCCGGATCTCGGCCTTGCGTTCGTCGGTGAGCGGCGGCCGCCCGGTACGGCCGTGACCTCGGGCGGGGTGTTCGCCGATCGCGCCGTCCGGCACTGGTGACTCCTCGGTTCTCGGTTCCGTCCGCGGATGCCGTCGCCGCCCGGGACTGAGGCTGCGGTGAGTCTAGCGATCTCCGCGTCCTTCCAGGATGCTCCCTCCCCAGACTTTCTGTCATTCAGCGACAATAAGTCGTAGTGTGGCGGCGCGGGATGTCACCCGCACTCGTGAGCAACCTCTGGAGAACGCCATGAGCACCACTGGACCGGACGGCCGCAGCGTCGTCGTCACCGGCGCCGGCTCGGGCATCGGTCGTGCCACCGCCCTCGCCTTCGCGGCTCAGGGCGCGCGGGTGGTCGTGGCCGATCTCAACGCCGAGGGCGCCGCTACGGTCGTCGCCGAGATAGAGGCGGCCGGCGGGAGCGCTGTGGCGGTGACGGGCGACCTCAGCGAGCAGGCGGTCGTCGACCGGGTGACCGCGACCGCGGTGGAGCGGTTCGGCGGGGTGGACGTACTGGTGAACAACGCCGGGATCATGGACCGTATGTCGGCGCTGGCCGAGGTCGGCGACGTGGAGTGGGAGCGGGTCATCCGGGTCAACCTCACGGCCCCGTTCCTGCTCACCCGGGCCGTGCTGCCGCACATGCTCGCCGCCGGCAAGGGGGTCGTGGTGAACACCGCCTCGGAGGCGGGCCTGCGCGGCAGTGCCGCCGGAGCCGCGTACACCGCCTCGAAGCACGGCGTCGTGGGGCTCACGAAGTCGCTCGCCGTGATGTACCGGGACAAGGGCATCCGCGCGAACGCCATCGCCCCGGGCGGCACCAGCACCGGCATCACCGTGGACATCGAGCCGGGCGCGCAGGGTCCGGCCGTCCTCGGCGCCTACATGGGCAATGTCGGCCGGCTCGCCGAGGCCGAGGAGCAGGCCGCGGCGATCGTGTTCCTCGCCTCGGACGCGGCGAGCAACATCAACGGCGTGATCCTGCCGGTCGACAACGGCTGGGCGGCCGTCTGACGGCGAAGCGGCCCTCAGCCGTCGCCCAGGAGTGCCCGGGCCAGCCTCTCCCCCGTCGCCACCGCCGCGGCGTGGTCCTCGATGGGTGACACCCGGGCGTTCTTGAACACGAGGTAGGTGACCCCGGAGGGCGTGCCGCCGCCGCGGGGATCGGGGCGGATTCCGAGCCCGGCGGCCGTCGCGTACGAGGCCTCGCCGATGATGTTCTGCGGGCCGGTGTCACCGACGACGGCGTACTGGACGCGGTCCCGGTAGATGACGGCGGCGACCGAGCCGGGCCCGATGCCGTGGTCCCGGAAGTTCCAGATGTCGCTCCGCGCCGGTACGACGATGTAGGGCAGGGTCTCGGCACTCAGATATCGGCCGTCGGACTGCGTGAAGGCCGTGGACTCGGAGAAGAGCGGGTCGGTGCGGCTGTTGCACAGGGGGCCCGCCCTGCCGTCGCAGTCGATGTCCATGTCGGCCGTCCAGAAGACCGCGCCCGGGATGCCGCAGACCGGGATGTCGGCACGGGTGCCGTCGTCGCTGCGGTATCGCCCGTGCGAGACGGGATTGCAGCCGCCGAGTTTCGCCAGCAGGTCGGCGGCCTCGACGGAGCCCTCCCGCGCGGGTGCGGCGGGGCTTCCGGGGCGGCCCGTGCCGGAGGTCGTGGACAGCACCACCGGGGCCGAGGCGAGCAGGGCGGCTGCGGCGGCCGCGGCCAGCGTCAGCGACTGGACACGCACGATGGGAGACCCTCTCCTGGGGGACATGGACGCTCATTCGGCCAAATCTGGTGGGCCTTCGACAGCGCGTCCACCGGGAGGGGGCCGGACGGTGCACGGCCGAGTCCGCGGGCTCCGCACGGCCGAGGGCCCGAGCCGAACCCGGCTCCGGCCGCTCGGCCGCACGCTCCGGCGCGGGATCAGCGACGACAGCGTTCCGCGCCGTGGGCAGGAACTCCCCTGACAGTGGGGCGAGTTCACACCGCGTCGAGGATCAGCATACGTACCTCCGCGACGGTCCGGCCGACGGCGTCCGCCCTCTTGATGTGGCCGCGTCACCCGTGTCTTATAGGTACAGACCAATCCCGTCGAGGGAGGGCAGACCCGTGCGACGCGTTCCCCCCACCGTCCCGCGCGCCCTGGTGTGCGGAGCCCTGCTCGCGCTCACCTCCTGCGGCTGGGGCGCCCCCGCGTCCGGCCAGGGCGAACGGGTGCCCGCCGCGGCGACGGGCGTGACCGCCGCCGCGGGCAGTTCGACCAGCGTCCACGTCATGTGGAACCTGACCACCGAGGACCCGAGGATCACCCGCTACGAGGTGTATCGCGGCACCATCAAGGTCAAGGAAGTACCGGGTTCTGAGCACATGGTGGACATCACGCGGCTCGAACCGTCCACCTCGTACGTCTTCAGGGTCCGGGCCCGGAACGCGGACGGGGTCCCGGGGCCGCTCAGCCGGCCCGTGCGGGCCACCACCCCCGCGGCGGGCGCGGCCGACCGCACCGCGCCCACCCGCCCCGGCAGCCCGAAGGGGAGGGCCGTCGGCGGCCGGGCGGTCCAGCTCTCCTGGACGGCGTCGTCCGACGCGCGGGGCGTGGCCTCGTACGACATCTACCAGGGCACGTCGAAGATCCACAGTGTCGGGGGCGCGCAGACGGCCGCCGTCGTCACCGGGCTGCGGCCGGACACGGACTACGTGTTCACCGTGCGGGCCCGCGACGCCGCGGACAACGTCTCGGGGCCGAGCGGCTCCGTCGGGATCACCACCGCGCCGGGGCCGGCGGACGACCGGAGCACGGCGCCGGCCGGCTTCCGGGCGACGACCCACCGGCGCGACGGGGCGTACTACATCGACCTGGCGTGGACCGCGCCCGAGGTCGACGGGGTGATCACGGAGTACCGGATCCAGCTCGACGGACGTGCCGTGACCTCGCTCGTCTGGGGCGGCAGCCCGCCCAGCGGCACCTGCACCCACAGCTTCTACATCGGCCGGGACGCGGACGTGACACACCGGGTACGGCTCCGGGCGAAGCTGCCCGACGGCACATGGGGCGCGCTGTCCCCTGAGCGCTCCGTGACGACGGGACGCTGACCACCGCCGCCCCCGCACCGGCGCCGCGCAGTCCGCCGGACGATGGAATCCGTCACCTGCCCGGTCCCCGTCCGCATGCGGGCCCCGGCCAGGGCGCATTGGCTCGCACTGAGGCAGCACGGGCCTTTCCAATCCTCGGCGGCGCATGGGATGTACCGCCAACCGTGCCGCTGGAGGGCAGTTCCTATGCGTACCACTCAGAGACTTCTCCGCTCCGGCCTGACCGTGGCCGCCACCGCTGCGCTTCCGCTCACCCTGGCCGCCCCGGCGGCCGTCGCCTGGGGTTCCGGGATCTCCGTGAGCACCAGTGGCACCTCGGTCTCGGTCACCACCAGCGCCTGCCCGAGCAACGGGAGCAGCTTCGGCAACGCCTCGCTGCTCTCCAGCGGGCAGAGCAACTTCGCCCAAGGCCGCCAGATGCCGCTCACCGGGACGAGCGGCAACCAGTCGGCGGCCTGGACGGGCGTGAGCCCCGGGACGTTCACGGTCATCGTCGTCTGCCAGGACGGAACGACGGCGGGCACCCAGGCGATCGTCGTCGCCGCCAGCGCGCCACCCGCGACCCCCACGATCTCGACGACGGTCTCGCCGTCGCCGTCGGCGTCGGCGTCGCGTGGCGTCATGGGCGGGCTGGGGGGAGCCGTGAAGGACTACGGCACGGCCACGGTCGTCGGCGGCGGGGTCCTGGTCGTGGCCGGCACGGTGGCGGCGGGCTGGTTCCTGCGCCGCCGTTCCAAGCCGCACCGGCTCTGATCCGGGGTCCGTCGCGACGGGCGGCCGTTCCGCCGACTCCGGTCACGGACGGCCGCCTCGTGCCGGGTCCGGCCGTGCCGGGCGGCGCTCAGTCGCTCGCGCGCATGCTCTCGAACTCGGCCAGGGCGTGGGTCAGCCACTGGGTCCAGAAGGTCTCCAGGTCGATGCCGGCGCGCAGGACGAGGTGGCGCAGCCGGTCCTCGGGCGTGCTCTTCCCCGGCGGGAAGTCCCGGTCCTGGATCTCCTCGTACTCGGCCAACTGGATCCGGTGCAGGGCGAGATGCCGGCGCAGATCGGCCTCCACGCCCTCGACGCCCTCAGTGCCGACGACGGCCGCGGCCCGCAGGCGGAGCAGCATCGTGTCGCGCAGCGGCTTCGGATCCTGCGAGGCGGCGGTCCACCGCGCCAGTTCGGCGCGGCCGGCGGGCAGCACCTCGTAGCTCTTCTTCTGGCCCCGGCTGTGCTGCTCGGGAGGCAGGGCCTTGATGTATCCCTCGGCCTCCAGTTTTCCCAGCTCGCGATAGATCTGCTGGTGCGTCGCCGACCAGAAGTAGCCGATCGACTTGTCGAACCGCCGGGTCAGTTCGAGGCCGGACGAGGGCTTCTCGAGCAGGGCGGTGAGGATCGCGTGCGGGAGTGACATGAGGTCATCCTAGGGAGCGCCGCGGGCACCGCCCGATGACCGGCCGCGCTCCCCCGGACAGCGACAGACACTCGCCCCGGCGGAACTCGGTGAGTCCGCCGGGGCGAGCCGCGTCACGCGTCCCCGGGCGCCCGCCGGGTGGTGCGCGGTGGCCGTCCGGGGTGGCGGGTCAGCGGGTGAAGGTCACCCGCTGCTCCTTGAAGGCGCCGCAGTTGGAGCCGGACACCTGGGTGTACACGTTCTTGATCTGGCCGCCCCAGTCCACGCAGTGGCCCTTGCCGTACACGTACGTCGGTCCCGCGTACGACGTGTACCGGCCGTAGTCGTCGTCGCCCAGGCCCGTGTCGGAGACGTAGACCCACGCGGCCATGTCCACGGCGGTGCCCGGGCTGTTGCGGATGGTCGTGACGCAGTTCTTGCCGTTCGAGGAGTTGTACGTGAGGTAGACGGTGCCCAGGGAGCCGATGGGCGCCGAGTTCACGGTCTTGTAGGCGCTGCCACAGACCTTCTGCGGCGTGGTGTTGGCCGCGGCCGAGGCGGGCGCCGCCAGAGCGGCGGTGGCTCCCACCAGCACCGCCGCGAAGGTGCCGGCCATCAGGGCGGAACGGTTGAATCCCATTATTTCCCCCTTGCGGATCTTTGGAGGCGTTTGCTCCTGCCTGATGTGACCCACGACACCCCGAAACGGTTGTGCCTCGCCGCAGAAGTTGTCTTTAGAGCGCCGCCGCCAGTTCCGTGCCCTGCTTGATGGCGCGCTTGGCGTCCAGTTCGGCGGCCAGGTCGGCGCCGCCGATGAGGTGGACGCCGCGGCCCGTGGCGCGCAGCGCCTCGTACAGGTCGCGGCGCGGCTCCTGTCCGGTGCACAGCACGATCGTGTCGACCTCCAGGACCTGGCTGTGGCCGTCGACGGTGACGTGCAGGCCGGCGTCGTCGATCCGGTCGTACTGGACGCCCGGAACCATGGTGACGCCCCGGTGCTTGAGCTCGGTGCGGTGGATCCAGCCGGTGGTCTTGCCGAGTCCGGCGCCGACCTTGGACGCCTTGCGCTGAAGGAGGTGCACCGTGCGCGGCGGGGCGGGCCGTTCGGGGGCGCCGAGACCGCCGGGGGTCCGGTAGTCCATGTCGACGCCCCAGCTCCGGAAGTACGTCGCCGGGTCCTCGCTCGCCTTGTCGCCGCTGTCGGTGAGGAACTCGGCGACGTCGAAGCCGATGCCGCCGGCGCCGAGGATGGCGACACGGTCGCCGACGGTGGCTCCGTCGCGCAGGACGTCGAGGTAGCCGACGACGCTCGGGTGGTCGACGCCCGGGATCTCCGGGGTGCGCGGGCTGACGCCCGTGGCGACGACGACCTCGTCGTACGTCTCCAGGTTCTCCACGGTGGCGGGTGTGTTCAACCGGACGTCCACGCCGTGGAGTTCGAGCTGGGTGCGGAAGTAGCGGATCGTCTCGTCGAACTCCTGCTTGCCGGGAACCCGGCGGGCGACGTTCAGTTGACCGCCGATGTCGTCCGCGGCGTCGAACAGTGTGACGTCGTGGCCGCGTTCGGCCGCGCTGACGGCGCACGCGAGTCCGGCGGGACCCGCGCCGACGACGGCGACGGTCTTGCGCAGCCGGGTCGGCGCGAGGACGAGCTCCGTCTCGTGGCAGGCGCGCGGGTTGACCAGGCAGGAGGTGATCTTGCCGCTGAAGGTGTGGTCCAGGCAGGCCTGGTTGCACCCGATGCAGGTGTTGATGGCCTCCGGGCGTCCGGCCTCGGCCTTGGCGACGAAGTCGGGGTCGGCGAGCATCGGCCGGGCGAGGGAGACCATGTCGGCGTGGCCGTCGGCGAGCAACTGCTCGGCGATCTCAGGGGTGTTGATGCGGTTGGTGGTCACCAGCGGGATCGAGACGGAGCCCATGACCTTCTTGGTCACCCAGGCGTACGCGCCACGCGGCACCGAGGTCGCGATGGTGGGGATGCGGGCCTCGTGCCAGCCGATGCCGGTGTTGATGATCGTCGCTCCGGCGGCCTCGACGGCGCGCGCGAGCGTGATGACCTCGTCGAGCGAGGAGCCGCCGGGCACCAGGTCGAGCATCGACAGACGGTAGATGATGATGAAGTCGTCACCGACGGCCTCGCGGACGCGGCGGACGATCTCGACGGGGAAGCGCATCCGGTTCTCGTACGAGCCGCCCCAGCGGTCGTCGCGCCGGTTGGCCTGGAGGGCGATGAACTCGTTGATGAGGTAGCCCTCGGAGCCCATGATCTCGACGCCGTCGTAGCCGGCCTGCCGGGCGAGCCGGGCGGCGCGGGCGTAGTCGTCGATGGTCTGCTCGATGTCGGCGTCGCTGAGCTCGTGCGGTACGAAGGGGCTGATCGGGGCCTGCAGCGCGCTGGGGGCGACCAGGTCCTGGTGGTAGGCGTACCGGCCGAAGTGCAGGATCTGCATCGCGATCTTCCCGCCCTCGCGGTGCACCGCGGCGGTGATCTCGGCGTGCTGCGCGGCCTCGGCCTCGGTGGTCAGCTTGGCGCCGCCCTCGTAGGGCCGGCCGGCGTCGTTGGGAGCGATGCCGCCGGTGACGATCAGGCCCACGCCGCCTCGCGCGCGGGTGGCGTAGAACTCCGCCATGCGCTCGAAGCCGCGTTCGGCCTCCTCCAGGCCCACGTGCATGGAGCCCATGAGCACGCGGTTGGGCAGCGTGGTGAAGCCCAGGTCGAGCGGGTTCAGCAGATGCGGGTAACGGCTCATCGGGCCCCTCCGTGGGCGGTGTCGTACGTCTGTTGTAGACGACGGGCCGCGCCTTATGCAACTAGTTGCACAATGAGGAGGATCACTCGTCCGACGGCCGCGGGCGGAGGGCGACGCCGGCAAGGGACCCCGCGGGGGCACAGGACCCGCGGGGCAAGCGACCCGCGGGCGCCGGCCGGTGGAACACTCGCCTCGAAGCCGGAGGCCCCGTCAGCCGCGGGCCGCCTCGCGGTTCAGCCGAGGGCCACTCGGGCCACGAGGGCGGCGACCGCCTCGGGCTGGTCGACCATCACCACATGGCCCGCGTCGGCAACCGGGACCATCGTCACATTGGGGCTGGCCTCCAGCCCGGCCCGCTCCTCGTCCTTCAGGCCGATCTCGTCACGGTCGCCGCGTACGACCCAGGCTGGCACACCCGAGTCACGGAGCCGGGCGACCAGGGTCCCGTACCGGTCCAGGTGGTCGAAGTAGCGGCGGATCATGAGCCGGCAGAACGCCGGGTCGTTCTTGGCCAGGTCGGCACCCAGCGCCTCGCGGCGGTCCGGGGGCACCATCTGTCCCACGACCCGCGGTGTCGCCTTGACGAGGCCGAACCAGGTCAGCGCCCCGAGGCCGGGCACCCGCCCGAGGCCGTTGGCGATCGCGAGCGCCTTGTCCTCGTCGGACGCCGAGAACGTCGGGGAGAGCAGGACGACGGGTCCGGCGAAGTGCCCGCCGGCCGCCATCTCCAGGGCGACGTTGGCGCCCAGGCTGTGGCCGACCACCACGCCACAGCCCCGCTCCGCGGCCAGGGCGCCCGCCATCGCCGCGTAGTTCTCCATGGAGAGATCGCGCGGCGGCGTGGTGCCCGCGTGGCCCGGGAGGGTCGCGGCCACCAGCCGGACCGGCGCGGAGGCGAGCGACGGTGCGGCCATCAGGTCGTCGTAGAACACGGTGCCGCACATCCCGCCGGGCAGCAGCAGGACCCGGGCGTCCGCGTCGGCGGGCCCCGACTCCTTGATGTCCCACGCGTCGAACTTCTCGGGGGTGCTGGTCATGTCCGGGCCTTCCGCTGGCACCTGTGGTCAGCCAGAGTGTGGCGCGCGGAGCGGAAGGAACGGCTGATCAGGGGCCGAACGCGGCATGTCGCCCGCGCCCGGCCCGCCCGGCCCGCCCGGCCCGCCGGGTCAGGCAGGTCAGGCAGGTCAGGCAGGTCAGGCAGGTCAGGCAGGTCAGGCAGGTCAGGCAGGTCAGGCAGGTCAGGGTTTCACGCCGATCACCACGTTGGCGTTCCACTCGTCCGAGACGGCCAGCCGTGCGATCAGTCCGGCGCGGGCGAAGGCCTCGACGGCCGTGGGCGCCTGCCGCTCGCTCGTCTCGACGAGGAGGCAGCCGCCGCGGGCCAGCCATCGCGGCGCCTCGGCGGCGACCCGGCGCGCGAGGTCGAGTCCGTCCGCGCCGCCGTCGAGGGCGACCAGGGGTTCGTGGTCGCGGGCCTCCGACGGCAGCAGGCCGACCTCGTCGGTCGGGACGTACGGCACATTGGCGGCCAGGACGTCGACCCGGCCGCGCAGCGTGGCGGGCAGCGCCGCGAAGAGGTCCCCCTCGTGGACCTGGCCCGCGAACGGCGCGACGTTGCGGCGGGCGCAGCGCACCGCCGCCGGGTCGATGTCGGCGGCGTGCAGTTCGGGACCGCCGAGAGAGGCGGCCAGCGCGGCGCCGACGGCGCCCGAACCGCAGCACAGGTCCACCACGAGGGACGCGCCGCGCGCGAGCGCGACTGCCTGCTCGACCAGGAATTCCGTACGGCGCCGCGGTACGAAGACACCGGGGTCGAGGCTGATCCGCAGACCGTGGAACTCGGCCCAGCCGAGGACGTGTTCGAGCGGCAGTCCCGCGACGCGCCGGTCCGCCATCGCGGCGGCCTCGTCCGGCGTGCGGGCGGCGGAGCGGATCAGTTCCGCCTCGTCCTCGGCGAAGACACAGCCGGCGGAGCGGAGCGCGGCGACCATGGGGTCTGCCGCGTCATGAGCATCAGGTGAGAGAGGGGGCATGAAGCCGAGGGCCTTTCGACGAACCGAAGGGCGCTCCCACGGCCACCGTCAGACGGCGACCGGACTGCCTGGAGAGGAGAGCACCCGACCTGACACAGCGGTAATGGGTCTCACCTCCTCGACGGCTCGACGGCCGAGTCGTCCTCGGCCGGGACGGCCACCCTACAGGAACGATCAGTGCACCGGCGCGGGCAGGCGTCCGTCACGCACCGACCGCTCGCCACCGGATTCACTCGGGTCGACATGCGCGACTCTCGCACCTCCTGTCCCAAGTTGTACTATGCAACCAGGGCAGGTCAGGGAGGTCCCGTCATGGCGTCCGAAGGGTCCGGCGAGCACTCCGTCACCACGGGGACACCGGCCGACGACGTGCCGGCCGACGCCGCTGTGGAGATCATCCAGCGGGAGATGACCGTCTTCGCCCGGCGGGCCCGTGCCTCGGCGGGACGCATGCATCCCGAGCTGTCGCTGGTCTCGTACACCCTCCTCGGACATCTGGAGGAGGTCGGCGGCTGCCGGGCCACGGACCTCGCCGCGCACTACGCGCTGGACAAGTCCACGGTCAGCCGTCAGGTGGCGGCGCTGGAGCGGGCCGGGCTGGTCGAGCGGCGCATGGACCCCGACGACCACCGCGTCCAGTTGCTGTACCTGACCGCCGCGGGCACGGAGATCCTCTCCCAGGTGACCCACAGCCGCCGGTCGGCGTTCCGCGAACGGCTGGCGGGCTGGCCCGACGAGGACCTCGCCCGCTTCGCCGCGTATCTGCTGCGCTACAACGCCACGGCCACCGCCCGCGACACCGCCTCGATCCGGCCGACGACGGACTGACCCGGCACGTTCGGCGGTGTCACACGCTCGGCTGTGTCACCCGCTCGGCGGTGTCATCCCACGCCCGCGGTCCGGTCGTCACCCAGGTGCTCGGGCACCCGCGCGGCCATGAAGCGGACGTTGCGGCGCAGCCGGAATCCCAGCGACTCGTAGAGCCGGATGGCGCCGGTGTTGCTCGCGGCGGTGTGCAGAAACGGGGTCTCACCGCGCTCCCGGATGCCGTGGGCGACGGCCAGGATCAGCCGAGTGGCCAGGCCCTCGCCGCGATGGCCGGGATCCGTGCAGACCGCACTGATCTCGGTCCAGCCCGGCGGGTGGAGCCGCTCGCCGGCCATGGCGACCAGGGCGCCGTTCCGGCGGATCCCGAGATACGTGCCGAGCTCGACCGTGCGCTGTTCGAAGGGACCCGGCTGGGTCCGTTCCACCAGGTCCAGCATGTCCGGCACGTCGGCGGGGCCGAGCCGCACGGCCTCGGCGTCGGGCGCCGCGTCCAGTCCGTCGTCCACGAGCTGGACTCCGTCGAGGCTGAAGATCACCTCCCAGCCGTCCGGGGTCCGCCCGTCGAAACCGGCCAGCGGAACCTCGCCCCCGGGTCCCACCAGAGCCGCCAGGTCCGCCCAGTCGGCCGTCCCGGGATCGTCGGGAAGCGCCAGCCACGGAGACACGTCCACGGGGTAGCGCAGCACCCGTCCGCGCCGTTCGGCGAAGTGCGCGTGGGGCCCGGTGAGGGAGCCGAGCGCCGGGTTGTCGAGAGGGTGACGGCCGGAGGGGGTCCCCTGCGTCTCCGGGCCCTCGAACCGTGTGGAGACGTACGCCTCGGTCATCTGCTCCCTCACTCTCCTTCGCGTTGGTCACCGGTCACCATGACACCGCTCACCGTCTGTGCGTGTACGGGCCACCGGAGTCCGCTCCAGGGGCAAGGAAGATCCGGGCGCGGCTATTCCCGGGCCGCGGGAGAGTTCATACGCACGCAATGAACGGCGCCGGAACCGGCTCGGAGCACGATCCACGTGCGCGTACCGTTGAATGGTCAAGCAGCGATGCGCGCCGGGACACCGACCCGCGCCCGTACCACCCGTCACCCTCGATCCGCCGGCCGCCGTCGCCGGTGACCACGCTCGATCCGCGGGCCGTCGTCCCCCGCGGTCCTGGAGGCACCCCCGTATGAACGTCACGCGAGGCTTCACCGGCCGTCCGCGCGTCCACAACGCCGGACTGCCGCCGGGCCAGTACGACGCCGGCGACGACTGGCCCGTCCTGTCCGCCGAGGTGACCCCGGACCTGGCGCCCGCCGACTGGACCCTGCGGATCGACGGCCTGGTGGCCGAACCGCGGACCTGGGACTGGGAACAGGCACACGCTCTGCCCGCCTCGTCGTACGAGGGCGACATCCACTGCGTGACGAGCTGGTCGAAGTTCGGGGTGCGGTTCGGGGGTGTGTCGCTGGACACGTTCCTGGAGGCCGTACGACCCGACCCGTCCGCCACTCACGCGGTCGCGTACGCGCACACCGGGTACACCGCGAACCTGCCGCTGGCCGACCTCACCGGCGGTCGCGCGTGGATCGTGTGGGAGTACGACGGGCGCCCGCTGCCGGCCGAGCACGGCGGCCCGGCGCGACTGATCGTGCCCCATCTGTACTTCTGGAAGAGCGCCAAGTGGATCGCGGGCATCCGGATCCTCGATCGCGACGAGCCGGGTTTCTGGGAACAGAACGGCTACCACGCCCGCGGCAACCCCTGGGAAGAGCAGCGTTACTCCGGTGACTGAGACCACGACCTTCGTACCCCCTACACGGTTCGCCGTGCCCGGACGCATCGCGGTGGACACGCAGACGGCCACCACCTGGCAGACCGCCACGCTCACCGAGATCCGGCCCGAGACCCCGCAGGCCGCGACCTTCCGGTTCGCCGTTCCCGCGTGGGCGGGACATCTGCCCGGCCAGCATCTGATGCTGCGGCTCACCGCCGGGGACGGATATGTGGCGCAGCGCCACTACTCCATCGCGTCCTCACCCGACGACACCGGCCACATCGAACTGACCCTGGACCACGTCGACGGCGGTGAGGTCTCCGGCTGGTTCCACACCGTGGCCCGGCCCGGCGACTCCGTCGAGGTCCGCGGTCCGAACAGCGGCTTCTTCGCCTGGCCCGGGGACCGGCCCGCGCTGCTCGTCGGAGCGGGTTCCGGTGTCGTACCGCTGATGTCGATGCTGCGGCACCACCGGGCGCGGTCCCTCGACGTACCGCTGCGCCTTCTGGTGTCCGCGCGCAGCCCCGAAGAGCTCATCTACGCGCGGGAGTACGGCAATGAGACCACCCCCGTGTTCACTCGCGCGGCCCCGGCCGGTGTGCCCGTCGGACGTATGACCGCCGCACATGTGGCGCCGCTCCTGGCCGAACAGCCGCCCGGTGGGTGGGAGGCCTATGTCTGCGGTTCCAACGGATTCGCGGAGCACGCCTCACGTCTACTGGTCGAGGCAGGGCAGCCGGTGGACCGGATTCGGATCGAGCGGTTCGGCTGAGTCGTGGGTGAGTGCCGGCGGGTGCCGGTAGATGGCGACGGGTGCGGGATCATCCGTGCGGCACCACGACGACCGGGCACGTCACCCGCCGGATGACGGTCCGTGCCGCGCGGCCCAGGCGCTCGCCCGCCCGGCGGCCGATGATCAGCAGGCCGGAGCCGGTGGACGCCCGCAGCAGATGGTCCTCGGGGCGACCGTGGACGACCTCTTCCGAGACCGGGGTGTCCGGGAACTTGTCGCGCCAGGGCCGGAGCGCGTGGCTCAGGGCGTGTCGTCGGCCGGTCTCCCGGTCGCGCGCGTCGCCGATCGACGTCACGGTGGCCGACGGCTCGGCCGGGGTGCGGTCGTCGTCCGGGGGCGAGGTCCAGGAGTGCACCACGACAAGCGGTGCCGAGCGGACGGCGGCGGTCTCGAAGGCGTGGCCGATCAGTTGGTCGGCGGGCTGCCGCAGATCGAGGCCGAGGACCACGGGACGGTAGGGCACGGTGCCAGGGAGCGCGTCCCCGGAGGTGAACGCCCGCTCGTCCTCGGGGAGTTCACCCGCCCGGACGAGCACGACGGGGCGCTCCGCGGCGGCCGCGACGGCCAGGGCCACGGAGCCGGCCAGGAAGCCGGCCGGCGCTGGGCCGCCGGTGTGACCGCGGGAGCCGACGACCAGCGCCTCCGACTCGGCGGCCGCCGCGAGCAGCGCAGGGACCGCGGGTGCCTCGGTGTGGCGCGCGATGATCTTCAACGCCGGGTGCGCGTACGAGAGTTGGATCGCCGCCCGGTCGAGTGCCGACCTGGCGCAACCGGCGGGTACGTCGACGTCCGGAACACGGGCGACGACAGGCCGCGGTGTGCCCGCGTGCACCAGGCGCAGCGGGAGGAGACGGCGTTCGGCCTCGCGGGCCGCCCAGTCGGCGGCGTCCAGACTGGCGCGTGAGCCGTCGATTCCTGCGGTGATGGTGGTGCCGGTGCTCATGACCGATGCCTTTCGGGGTGGGGGCGGAGGGTGCCGGAACGCCGTTCGCGCGAGGCGTCACCGTGGATCCGGGCCGGCGGGTGCATCCGGCCGGGGGCGGGGCGGTCGGGTGTGCGCCCGGGTGTCGCGGGCGGGGACGGCCGGTGTCTCGTCATCGGGGCTCCTGTTCGCCGACGTGGTGGTGCGCGGGTTCCACGGAGGGCGGGGATCAGTCGTACGCCGAGGCCGACCGCGCGGGCCCGGCGTCGGATCGCCGACGGCACGGGAGTGCTGTCGAGGCGCTGTCGGGCGATGTACGCCGGGTGCGGTGAACCGGACGTGACCGGTGGGCTGTTCGACGTCGGGGCCGCTGGGCGCCGGTCGCCCGAGCACGGACAGGGTCCGGCTCGGCGCGAGGCAGCGAGGAGGAGACATGCGAACCCGGGTGCGCGGCCGGCGATGGCGCCGCAATCCGCTGCGACGCCGCTCCGACGTCGTCGTGGCGTGGTGGGCGCCGGCCGTGGTTGTTCTGCTGTTCGTCGGCGCGCCGCTCGTGGGAGCGGGGGCGGCGTGGTGGACGTACACGGACGGAACCGGAGAGTGGACCCGACGCACGGCGTGAGGGACGCGCCGACGCCCGTGGTCTCCCCCGGTTCCCGGTGAGGGCGCCCCCGGAGTCTCCGCCGTTCCCGGCGCGGCCGTAGCGGGCCTCCAGGGGCGGACGTACGGTGTGATCATCCGCGCCCGTGTGCCGAAAGGTGGTCCCCGATGGCCCTGTTCGACCTCCCGCTCGACGAACTCCGCGGCTACCGCAGCGCGTCCGCCGAGCCCGAGGACTTCGACTCCTTCTGGGCCAAGACCCTCCAGGAAGCCCGCGAGCACGATCTCGCCCCCCGCTTCGAGCCCGTCGGGATCCCGCTGAAGACCGTCACGGTCCACGACGTCACGTTCGCCGGGTTCGGCGGGCATCCGATCAAGGGCTGGCTGACCGTGCCGGCCCGGGCGAACTCCCCGCTGCCCGCGGTCGTCGAGTTCATCGGGTACGGCGGCGGACGCGGACTCCCGCACACGCATCTGCTGTGGGCGTCGGCGGGCTTCGCGCACTTCGTGATGGACACCCGCGGCCAGGGGAGCGGGTGGGCCGGCGGTGCGACCCCGGACCCGGTGGGCAGCGGGCCCGCCTTCCCGGGGTTCATGACGCGGGGGATCGAGGACCCGGAGACCTACTACTACCGGCGGCTGTTCACGGACGCGGTGCGCGCGGTGGAGGCGGCCCGCTCGCATCCGCTGGTGGACGCGGCGCGCGTCGCGGCGCTCGGCGGGAGCCAGGGCGGTGGCATGACCCTCGCGGTCGGCGGTCTCGTGCCCGACCTGGCGGCGATCGCCCCCGACGTGCCGTTCCTGTGCGACTTCCCGCGCGCCACGGTCCTCACGGACCGTGCCCCGTACCGGGAGATCGGCAACTACCTCAAGACCCACCGCGGCCGCACGGAACAGGTGCGGCGCACGCTCTCGTACTTCGACGGGGTGCACTTCGCGGCGCGCGGCCGGGCACCCGCCCTGTTCTCGGCGGCCCTGGAGGACCAGACCTGCCCGCCGTCGACGGTCTTCGCGGCCTTCAACGCCTGGGCGAACGACGAGAAGGAGATCGAGGTGTACGACTTCAACGACCATGAGGGCGGCGGCCCTTACCAGCAGGCCGCGCAGTTGCGCTGGCTTCCCGCGCGCGTCTGAGGCCGGCGATGGACACGGCCACCGCGGCACGACGCTTCGTGCGAGTGTGGGAGCGGGCCTGGGCGGCGCACGACATCGAGGCGATCCTGGAGCTGTACGCGGACCACTGCGTCCACCGGTCCATGCCGTTCCGGGAGCCCCACCACGGCCGGGACGAGCTCGCCGCGTACCTCCGCTGGTCCTTCGAGTCCGAGCACACGAGCGACGTCCGCTTCTCGGACCCGTTGGTCGGCCAGGACGGACGGGCGGTCGCCGAGTTCCGCGTCCTCGCGCTGGAGGAAGGCCGCCCCACGACGCTAGCGGGCTGTGTCTTCGTCCGTTTCGACGCCGCGGGACTCGCGGTGGAGACCCGGGACTACTGGCACAGCACCCAAGGCTCCGTACCCGCTCTTCCGTGGCGGGCGACCTAGGTCGTGTCCGCAAAGTCGCGTCGTCCGCCCGGAGGGCGGGCCCGGCGGCGTCTGGTGCGTGCTCTCGGCGTGCCGGCCCCAGGCCTGCGTACTGGATGTACTCGGGTCTGGGGCCGGTGCGGCGAGAG
>NZ_JBHYXD010000004.1:0-112979 GCF_042751995.1 Streptomyces sp. NPDC059371
CCAGTACGCCGAAGGGCGGGACCCCCTCTCCGGGGATCCCGCCCTTCGGCGTACTGCCGTGTCGTACCGCTCGGGGACGAGGCCGGTCTACGGCTCGAACTTGTAGCCGAGACCGCGGACCGTCACCAGGTAGCGGGGCGCGCCCGGGTCCGGCTCGATCTTCGCGCGCAGGCGCTTGACGTGGACGTCGAGGGTCTTGGTGTCACCGACGTAGTCGGCACCCCAGACCCGGTCGATGAGCTGCATGCGGGTCAGCACGCGGCCCGCGTTGCGCAGCAGCATCTCCAGGAGGTCGAACTCCTTCAGCGGAAGGTCGACCTTGCCGCCGGAGACGGTGACCACGTGACGGTCGACGTCCATCCGGACGGGACCGGCCTCGAGGGCGGCCGGGGCGACCTCCTCGGGCTCCCCGCGGCGGCGCAGGACGGCCCGGATACGGGCGACCAGCTCACGGGAGGAGAAGGGCTTGGTGACGTAGTCGTCGGCTCCTATTTCGAGTCCGACCACCTTGTCGATCTCGCTGTCCTTGGCGGTGACCATGATCACCGGGACGTTGGAGCGGCCACGCAGCTGACGGCAGACCTCCGTGCCGGGCAGGCCCGGCAGCATCAGGTCGAGGAGGACGAGGTCGGCGCCGTTGCGCTCGAACTCGTCCAGTCCGTCGGGCCCCGTGGTCGCGATGGCGACCTCGAAGCCCTCCTTGCGAAGCATGTACGACAGGGCGTCGGAGAACGACTCCTCGTCCTCGACGACGAGCACACGGGTCACGGAAGGACCTCCGGGGCAGGAAGCGGTTCGTACGGGGATGTGACGGTGGTCGTCCCGTCGGGCTGCCTGGTCTCGTCCTCTTCGTCGAGTCCGGGCATGTGGTGATCGGTGGTGACACGGTCGCGGGCCGCACTCGCCTCCGGCAGCCGCAGGGTGAACGTGGAGCCCTGACCCTCGGAGCTCCACACCGTGACCTCCCCGCCGTGCGAGGCGGCCACGTGCTTGACGATCGCCAGCCCGAGGCCCGTACCGCCGGTGGCACGGGAGCGGGCGGGATCGACCCGGTAGAAGCGCTCGAAGATGCGCTCCTTGTCCTTGTCCGAGATGCCGATGCCCTGGTCGGTCACGGCGATCTCGATGTGCTCGCCACCGGGTGCCGTCACCCGGCGGGCGGCTATGCCGACGCGGGTGCGGGCGGGCGAGTAGTTGACGGCGTTCTCGACGAGGTTGCCGAGGGCGGCGGCGAGCTGGCCCCGGTTCCCCCACAGGCTCAGGTCGGCGGTGCCGCCGGCGGCCATGGTGATCTGCTTCGCGCCGGCCTGGTGGCGGCAGCGGTCGATCGCCTCGGCGACCAGCTCGTCGACCCGGACCGGCTCGGCGTCCTCGAGAGGATCGTCGTTCTGCACCCTCGACAGGTCGATGAGCTCCTGGACGAGATTGGTGAGCCGGGTGGCCTCTATCTGCATGCGTCCGGCGAAGCGCTCGACGGCCTCCGGGTCGTCCGACGCGTCCATGACGGCCTCGGAGAGCAGGGAGAGCGCTCCGACGGGGGTCTTCAGTTCATGGCTCACATTCGCGACGAAGTCCCGCCGCACCGCTTCGATGCGGCGCGCCTCCGTCAGGTCCTCCACGAGAAGGAGAACGAGCCTGGATCCGAGGGGAGCGACTCTGGCCGAGACGGCGAGGGCCTCTCCCCGTCCCGTGCCCCTTCTCGGCAGGTCCAGCTCCACCTGACGTATCTCCCCGTCACGACGGGTGTCACGCGCCATGTGGAGCATCGGTTCGACGGCGAGCTTGCCGCCGCGCACCAGTCCGAGGGCGTACGCCGCCGAGCTGGCCTTGACCACGGCGTCCGCTTCGTCGAGTACGACCGCGGACGACCTGAGCACGGACAGCACGGTGTCGACGCCGGGCGGAAGCACGGCGTCCGTGTGCAGGGAGGTGCGGGTCGGGCGTTTCTGGTCGCGTTCGCTCCAGCGGAACGCCAGCATGGCGATGACACCGGTAAGCACTCCGGCGATCGCTGCCGCTGCGGCGACCGCCGCGTTCACGTCCATGCACCCAGGTTAGGCATGCCGTCGCTCCTGGCCACAGCCATCCGAGTGCGAGCTCGAACACTCGTCGCCCAGAGTTCACCCAGGAGCCAGTACTGATTCACTTGAGATGCCGGAAACGGACGCGTACGGGCCCGAACGTGGGAGCGTGGGGTTCCAGGGTCCCTCCGGCGTCCGGCCGGCGGCCGGAACGGGCAGGTCCCGGACCCCGGACCCCGAAGCTGACGTACGAGAGGGACGACCACATGCGTGACGCGTATCACGAGGAACTTGACTCGATCGGCGACGGCCTGGTCGAGATGGCCCGGCTCGTCGGGTCGGCGATCGGGCGCGCCACGACGGCCATCCTCGATTCCGACCTGAAGCTGGCCGAGAGCGTGATCGCCGCCGACCAGAGGGTCGACGATCTCCAGCACGAGCTCGAGGCCCGCGCGATAGCCCTGCTGGCTCGTCAGCAGCCGGTGGCGACGGATCTCCGTATCGTCGTCACCTCGCTGCGGATGTCTGCCGACCTGGAGCGCTCCGGCGACCTGGCCCAGCACGTGGCCAAGCTGGCCCGGCTCCGCTTCCCCGAGCGCGCGATCCCGCACGACCTGCACGCCACCATCCTGGAGATGGGCCAGCTCGCCCAGCGTCTGATGGCCAAGGCCGCCGAGGTGATCATCACCAAGGACGTCGACCTGGCGATGCAGCTCGAGCAGGACGACGACGAGATGGACCTCCTGCACCGCACGCTCTTCCAGCACCTGCTGGACGACAAGTGGAAGCACGGCATCGAGACCGCCGTCGACGTGACCCTCCTCGGCCGCTACTACGAGCGCTTCGCCGACCACGCCGTGTCGGTCGCCAAGCGAGTCGTGTACCTGGTCACCGGCGAACACGCCGACGATCTCCAGTCGGACATCCAGCCGGTCACGGGGGTCGAGGGCGCGTAGCCCTTGCCGGGCGGGGACCGGGGATGACACCTGGCCCTTGCCGGGCGGGGAGCGAGCCCGTGCCTGGTCCCCTGGCGCGGGGAGCCAGCCCCTGCCGGGCACAGACCTCGACGGTGACTGGCCTCTGCCGAGCGGGGACCGGGCGGTGCCCGGCCCTTGCCGAGCAGGGACCGGGCGGTGCCTGGTCCCCTGGCGCGGGGAGACAGCCCCTGCCGGGCACACACCGCGACGGCGACTGGCCTCTGCCGAGCGGGGACCGGGCGGTGCCTGGTCCCCTGGCGCGGGCAGACAGCCCCTGCCGGGCACAGACCGCGACGGTGGCCGGCCTCTGCCGAGCGGGGAGCGGGGCAGTGCCTGGCCCCCGGGCGGGTGGGACGGTGCTCAGCCGTCGGCACTGACCAGGGCGGTGGCCGGCTTTGCCGGGTACGGGCTGCTTCCCGGGACGGGACGGTGGTCGTCCCTGCCCGGCGCAGGGCGCTGGGTGCTCGGGCTTCCGGGGACGGGCCGTGGCCGGTCTGTTCTGGATGGGTGCCGGTCCTGCCGAGGGAGCCGGCGAGCTCCGTTCCAGGGGTGGCCCCCGGATCCGCCGCGTAGGCGGAGCGGCGCGACTCCGTGCCGGCCCGCCCCGCGCGGGATTCGCGCCCTGGGCGCGGCACACGCCTCAGTGCGCCGTTGATGCGCCCGCCGGGCTGGGCATGAGATGGGCGACAGAAGCCGTGCGGCGCGGTGTGCGCCGGACGCCTCCGTGCCAGAAGGAGGGCCCCATGGCCGAATCCCCCAGCACGCCCGACCCGACTCAGGACCGCGACACCCAACAGCCCGCCGAGATCAAGAACCTCCCTTTGTTCGGCGCCTGCGGCTGCGGCTCAGGCTGCGGCTGCGGCTGCCAGTCGGGCAATCCCTGCCAGTGCGGCTGATCACGTACGTACGTCCCGAAGGGCCCCGTCACCGCGACGGGGCCCTTCGTCCTTCGTCCACCGCCGGCCCCGCCTCCCGACCCCGCCCGTCATCCACGGCTCTGCCCGTCGCGCGAAGACGTACGCGCGAGGACCGGATGTGCTCGGGCCCGACCGAAATCTGCTCGATTGTGGTGCTGTTGTCCGATTGACCGTGGTCTGACCGGCGAACTCTGCTACCTCTGAGACAGGGGAGGCGGGCCCTGGCCCGCGGCGGCGCGAAGCGCGTCGCCAGGAGGGGACACACGTGAGCACGACACCACGCGACGCGGTCATCGCCATCGAACAGAAGGCCGTCGACCGCGCCTACGACTGCTACGAGGCCAGGCTCGCGGAGATGACGTCGCCGTCGGCGGCCTCGGCTTCCGCGAGCGGCAAGGACGGCATCGCGGTCCGCGAGAAGGCGAAGAGCGCGGCGGCGGACTACGGCGGACTCGGGGGCGAGGCCCTGGTCATCAGCCGTGTCGACGTCCAGGAGACGGGCGACGCCGAGCCGGAGACGTTCTACATCGGACGACGCCATGTCTTCGACACCGAGACCCGCGATCAGGTGGTCGTCTCCTGGACGAACCCGATCGCCGTGAGCTGGTACAACGCCCGGCCGGAGACACCGGGCGAGGTGCTCCTGAGACGCCAATTACGCTGCGCCGGACGCCTGGTCGAGGACTTCCTCGACGAGATCAGCCCGCCCGCCGGCCCGTACCCCGGCTCGTCGGAGCCCGGACCGGAGGGCGCCCTGCCGGCGGCTTTCACGGACGAGCCCGCACCGCTCGAAGCCCTGGACCTTCCCGGAATCCCCGGAATCCCCGAAGTCCTGAACACCCCTGACGCCCTCGGCGCCGAGGACTCCCCGGAGGACGCGGACGGCACCACCGCCCCGCCCGCAGGAGGCCGCCACGCCCGGCCGCAGGCGATCCCGGCACAGCGGCAGCCCCCCGGCCGACGCCGTCAAAAGCCGCAGCCGGTCGACGAGTTCCTCCTGCGGGAGCTGCGCCGCTCCCGCAGCGGCCGGATGCGCGACATCGTCGAGATGATCAGGCGCGACCAGATGGCCCTGGTCACCGGTTCCCCCACGGACATCCTCGTCATCCAGGGCGGACCCGGCACGGGCAAGTCCGCGGTCGGTCTGCACCGGGTGACCTGGCTCGTCAACAACGACCACTTCCGCGCACAGGACATCCTGGTCGTGGGCCCGCACCAGAACTTCCTGGAGTACGTGGGGCGCGTACTGCCGACCCTCGGCACCCGGAACGTCACCGCCGTACAGCTCGCCCGCCTCTGGGAAGGCGAGGTCAGGGGCTCGGACTCCCCCACCGCCCGGCTGGTGAAGTCCGACGAACGGATGGCGGCCGTGCTGCGCAGGCGGGTGGAGAGCGAGTGCCGTCCCGAGGCCCTCGACACCGTCGTCTCCGCCCCCTCCCACGCCCAGGACGAACCGGCCTTCGTCGTTGTCGTGGGCGGCACCTCCCTGCGTCTGGCGCGCTCGGACGTGCTCGGTCTCCTCCTGGACGCCCGCGAGGGGGCCGAGGGGCATCGTGCGCGCCGGGACCGGTTCCGCACGCTGCTGGTGGACCGGCTGCTGGGTGAACTCGTAGGCATCGCCCCGCACCGCAGCAGGGACACGACCGTGCGCCGCGAGCTGGAGCGCAACCGGCAGGTCACCACCCTCGTGGAGCGGATCTGGCCCGCGCTGAGCGCCGAGGAGGCACTGCGCGGCCTGCTCAACTCCCCCACCAGACTGCGCGAGTGCGCCGAGGGGATCCTCGATCAGGCCGAACAGGCCTCCCTGCAGAGGCGGAAGGCCGACAGCGCCGCCGAAGAACCGTGGACGATCGACGACTTGGTCTGTCTCGAAGAGCTGCGCTTCCTCATCGCGGGCGAGAGTCCCCGGAGGTACCGGCACATCGTGGTCGACGAGGCACAGGACCTCACCCCGATGCAGGCGAGGTCGCTGCGCAGACGGTGTCCGACGGGCTCGATGACCGTGCTCGGCGATCTGGCCCAGGCCACCGGACCGCACTCCTACACCAGTTGGAAGCGACTGGGCGGAATCCTGTCCGCCCAGGGCGACTGGCGCGTGGCCGAGCTGAACACCAGCTACCGCGTCCCCGCGGAGATCATGGAGTTCGTGGCGCCCCTGGCCCGGGCCATCGCCCCCTCCCTTCCCTACCCCACCGCCGTACGAAGGGCCGGCGACGGAGCCGTACGGCTCGTCCCCACCACCCCGTGGGAACTGCTGGACGACGCGGCGACCCGTACGGCACTCCTCGCGGGCACGAACGACGGCCGCACCCCCAGGTCGATCGCCGTCGTCGTCCCCGACGACTCCGGCTGGCTGGAGGAGGTCCGACGGCGCATCGACCTCGTGGACGGCATGACCGAGGAGACCCTGCGAACCGTGTCCGTACTCCCCGCCGCCCAGGCCAAGGGCATGGAGTTCGACCACGTCCTGGTGCTGGAGCCCACGGCCATGGCCGACCAAGGTCCCGTAGGGCTGCGCCAGTTGTACGTCGCCCTGTCCCGAAGCACCCAGACGCTGACGGTCCTCCACACGACACCGCTGCCGCCGGAACTGGGCAGGCCGGACGACGACAGGAACGGTGAAATCAGCTCCGCGTACGCCTACTTGGCACCCACGGCGACGCAGTCGCCCCATGGGACGATATCCAGTGGTTCCGACTCCCGCGCCGCCACCACGAACGGCTCCACCGGCGACGACCTACCGGTGGGCACGCCCGTCGAGATGCGGGTGCTCGGCCCCGGCCCGGGTTCCCATTTGAAGGTGAAGGTCCTCGCGCCCGCCACCGAGCGGACCGTCCTCCTCGTCCCGCGCCACGGCGAACCCACCCCGGCCACGGGCTCCCGGCTGGACGGCTGGGTGACCCGGAACGAAGGCCAGTTGAGCCTGGTCTCGGCCGGCGACTTCGGCCGCCGCCCCATCTCCTCCCGGATGGTCCCCCGTTACGAGGCCGCGCTCGGCGTCCTGCGGGACATCGCCCACGGGGACGGCACACCCTCGCCGGAGACGACGGCCCTGCTCTCCGAGCTGAAGGGCATGGCGGCCCGCTGTCTGAGACGCGACCGGGTCGACTGGCTGAGCGTCTGGCGTCTGCTGGGGTCCGCCGACCGCGACCGGCTGAGCGAACTGGCGGACCTCGCCCAGCACACCCGGCAGGCGGTCGGGTCGGACGCTCCCGGCCTGCGAACCGCCCTGACGGAGGACCCGGCGTTCCGTCACTGGACCGACACCCTCGACCGGGCCCGGGACGAACTCCGCCATCGGCTCCACACCGGCCCGGAAACAGGGACGCCGACCGAGACGGGCCTCTCGACCGAGACCGCCCCCCGGCCCGAGACCGAGCCCGATCCGGAGATCGAGCACAAGCCCGAGCCCGAGCCCGAGCCCGAAAACGAGAACGAGAACGGAGCGCCAACCGAAATGCCGACCGAATCGGGCGCGGAATCGGAAACGGGCACGAACTCGGAACCGGAGTCGGAACCGGGCACGGAGTCGGAACCGGAGTCGGAACCGGAACCGGAGTCGGAACCGGACACGGCACCCCCCGGGACGATCACGCCCTCACCCACCGAGCCGCGCAGAACACTCGAACCGAAGGACACCGACCCCATGAACACTGCCGCCCTCCTGGAAATCGAGCCCGCCCCGTCCGAGGTAGGGCCGGCGTGGAGCGAGGCACTCGCGCGGCGACTGGACGTCGAGGCTCAGGCCGAACGGGACTGCAACACGCACGAGGCCGTGCGCTACGAACTGAAGGCCGCACTCCTGCGAGCGGGACTCCGGCCCTCGGACTCCCGGGTCTCCGACGCGACCCTGGAGGGCCCGGAAGGCTTCGTCCGCTACGAGGTGCTCGGCGCCGACCGTTCCGGCTACTCGCAGTTGCGCGCGGGAGCCGCCCGTCTCATCGAACTCGACCGGGTGGAAACACGCACCGCGGACACCCGGTACCTGATCCTGTCCGAGCCGCCCACGGAGGACTGGGCTCCCGACGCGATCCGGGAGGCCTTCGGTGTACACGTCGTATGGCGAACCGCGTCCGGCTGGCACGGCCAGGACGCACGAACGGCCCTGCGCCTGACGGATTGACCGGTTGACCGATTGACCGATTGACCAGGACTCGACCGGTCGATTGACTGCACCGTCGGGGACGGCACCCGCCGCCCCCGACGGTGCAGACAGGAACGACCCAGGAACTGATGGAACGCCCCCTCCTCTTCCTCGACGTCGACGGCCCCCTGATCCCGTTCGGCGCGTCACCCACCCACCCCGAGACCTCCGGCTCCGGCTCCGACCCCGTCTCCGAAGCACTCCCCGACGGAGGGAACCCACTGCTGAGGCGACTCGACCCGACTGTGGGCCCACGTCTGATGGCGCTCGGATGCGATCTGGTGTGGGCCACGACGTGGATGGAGGAGGCGAACGCGTCAGTGGGCCCAGTGATCGGACTGCCCCGGCTGCCTGTGGTGGAGTGGCCCGAAGCCACCGAGGCGGGTCCGCGGGGCCTGCACTGGAAGACCCGCCCCATCGTCGAATGGGCCGAGGGCCGCCCGTTCATCTGGGTCGACGACGAGATCGGCGCCATGGACCGCCTGTGGGTGGCCGCACAGCACGAGAGCCCCTGCTTGCTGCACCACGTCTCCCCGTCCAAGGGCCTGACCGACACCGACTTCGCCACCCTCACCAACTGGCTCCACACCAATAGGTTCAGGCCGGGGGCGTGATCCTGACGCCGGTGATCCGGCCGGAGACCTCAGCTCTCGCTCCGGGGCCGCCGGTTGATCACTATCGCGTGTACGGCCAAGGCGAGGCAGACAGCAACCGCCACGAGGCGGGTGACCGTCCACGCCGTCTCACCGACTGGCCCTTGCAGACCCCTGCCGTCCGGCTGAGGGCCCAGGGACTGCCCAGCCCCACCAAAAAGCCCCCACCCTGCCAAGAAACAGCAGGTCGGGGGCTTGCTGGTGTCGGGTTACTTCTTCTCGCCCTGGGTTTCGACCGCCCGGTTTTTGGGGCCGGTCAACGAGGTGATCACCTCAACCGACCTGCCGTCGGGCGGCCGGATCGCTATCGGGCACGGGCTCACGTTCGGCTGCGGATGGCTCGCGCGTTTTGTCTGACCACGGTGTTGTTTGACACATATGCGTGCCGACGTCCAGCGCATGGGCGCGGCGCGCAGTCGTGAAAGGACGAGACATGCACATATCTGGATCGACAGCGGGCCGTCGGAGTTGCGCCGCGGTCGTCGCCGCGGTGGTGGCCTGCTCGACGGTGTTCATAGGAACGAACCCCGCCGTCGCCGGCGGTGCTCCGACACCTTCGGTGCCCGCCCCGAAGCTGGACTGGAGACCCTGCGTTCAGGGCAGCCCGTTCGACTGCGCGACCGCGAGGGTGCCACTGGACTACCGCACCCCCCGCGGCCGCACCATCGAACTGGCAGTCGTCAAACGGAAGGCAACCGGTCCCGGACGGCGCATCGGCACCCTGTTCTTCAACCCCGGCGGCCCCGGCGGGCCCGGATCAGTGCAGATGCCGCAGAACTACGAGTCCTTCCCGCGAGAGGTACGGGAGCGGTTCGACATCGTCAGCTGGGACCCCCGCGGGATCGGCAACAGCACCGCGGTGAACTGCTTCGCGAGCCCCGAGGAAGCCGCCGCCTGGAATGCGAGCAAAGTGGCAGGCTTCCCGGTGGGCGAACAGGAGCGGACGGCCTACTTCGCCGCGTACAAGGATCTGGGCCGGCGCTGTCAGCAGCGTGACCCCGAGCTCCTGCGCCATGTGTCGACGGCCGACACAGCTCACGACCTCGACCAGCTCCGGCAGGCGGTGGGTGACCCACAGCTCACCTACTACGGGATCTCCTACGGCACGTTCCTGGGTGCCACCTACGCCAACCTCTTTCCCGGCAACGTCCGCGCCATGGTCCTCGACAGCGACTGGGATCCGCAGGCCTGGACGAACCACGGGTCCAACGAGGCCCCCCGGTCCACGGCAATGCTGCGCCTGGGTGCGGACCGCGCCGCGGCAGAGACCCTGGACCAGTTCCTCACCCTGTGCGGGTCCGCCACCACCGCCCGCTGCGCCTTCTCCGCCGGCAGCCCGAAAGCGACCCGGGACAAGTACCACCAGCTGATGAAGCGCCTCCGGGAGCATCCCGTGGGCGAGTGGACCTATGCCCGTACGGTCAGCGACATGGTGAGCGGCTTCTACGTCGTCCACCCGGGATGGACGAACGTCGCCGTCAGACTGCAGAGCCTGTGGCAGGGCCGCGTCCCGGAGCCGTCCCCGTTCCCACCCGCCCCGGCGGTCCCGGATCCGAATCCGTACCTGGGCGAAGAACAGGCCGGTGCCGTGTTCTGCGGCGACAGCCCCAACCCGCGTGACCCCGCCGCCTACCACGTCCTGGAGGAGGCCAGCGCCGCCCGTGCGGGCGACACCGGACGCCACTGGACCTGGGCCACCGTGACGTGTACCGACTGGCCGGGAGTCGCCGCCGACCCCTATCGCGGACCGTGGAACAAACCGACAGCGCATCCCATCCTGGTGGTCGGCACCACCTACGACCCCTCCACTCCCTACTCGGCCGCGAAGGCCATGACCCGAGAACTGGCCGACGCCCGCCTGCTCACCAACAGCGGGCACGGGCACACGGCACTGTTCAACCCCAGCAGTTGCGTCAACACGCACGAGAGCCGCTACCTCATCGACGGCACCCTCCCACCGGCCGGAACAACGTGCCGACAGGACACGCCGCCATTCTCCGCGCCCAAGCCTCGTGGCGGCGTCACCACAGGCGGGGGCGGGATGGCCGGCACCATCCAAGGCCGCCCATAACCCGTTCTCGCGAACAGAGCCGCGGCGGGTGCCGGCAGGCTGCCAGTACGTCGGGGGAGGAAGACCAGTCAGGAACGGCCTACGGCCACACGCCCCTTGGCGACTTGAAAACCCTCAGGTCAATGGACGGTTGCAGGAGACCACGGCCGCCGTCGACGCAACAGGCGGCATCAACCGCCGTAAATCGGGCGGGGTTGACGATCCGGCGCAACGCCGCGCACCAGCAAGAGGAGCACCCCTGTCGCCCGTGGTGCTCCTCTTGCTCGTGTTCGCCAGGACGGCAACCCAGGAGGAGCGACGGACCTGCCCGCCCGCCTGGAATGTCGTCCTGGGGACCTTGCAAGGGGCAGACGGCGGGGAGGTTCCACAACAATGAAAACGCCTCCCACCCGCGCCGTATACGCAGGTGGGAGGCGTGATCGTTATTCCTACTTCTTCTTGCCCTGGTTCTTGACCGCCTCGATCGCGGCCGCTGCCGCGTCCGGGTCGAGGTAGGTGCCGCCCGGGTTGAGGGGCTTGAAGTCGGCGTCCAGCTCGTAGGAGAGGGGGATGCCGGTGGGGATGTTCAGGCCCGCGATGTCGGCGTCGGAGATGCCGTCGAGGTGCTTGACCAGGGCGCGCAGCGAGTTGCCGTGGGCCGCGACCAGGACCGTACGGCCGGTCAGCAGGTCCGGGACGATGCCGTCGAACCAGTACGGGAGCATGCGGACGACGACGTCCTTGAGGCACTCCGTCTGGGGACGCAGCTCGGGCGGCAGGGCCGCGTAGCGCGCGTCGTCGAACTGGGAGTACTCGGCGTCGCGGTCGAGCGCCGGCGGCGGGGTGTCGTACGAGCGGCGCCACAGCATGAACTGCTCCTCGCCGAACTCGGCGAGCGTCTGGGCCTTGTCCTTGCCCTGGAGCGCACCGTAGTGACGCTCGTTCAGGCGCCAGCTCCGGTGGACCGGGATCCAGAGACGGTCCGCGGCCTCCAGCGCGAGCTGCGCGGTGCGGATCGCGCGCTTCTGGAGCGAGGTGTGGACCACGTCGGGCAGCAGGCCGGCGTCCTTGAGCAGCTCACCGCCGCGGACTGCCTCCTTCTCGCCCTTCTCGTTGAGGTTGACGTCCACCCAACCGGTGAACAGATTCTTCGCGTTCCATTCGCTCTCGCCGTGGCGGAGGAGGATCAGCTTGTACGGTGCGTCGGCCATGGCTCCGAGCGTAATCGAACCCCGTGACCGCTCGCGCCTTCGGCCATCAGTCGGACACGGGAGCCCCCGGACGGCCGTCCCCCACCCGCTCCGGCGCCCTTCAGTTGACGGCATCTGTTAATTGAGTGGCTCTCGGAGGCCGGCGGCTCGTAAGTTGTGCGCACCGCCCGAGCCGCTTACATCCGTGGGGGATCCATGCCTGCCGCCGTCATGAGACGTGCCGTCCGAGAGACCGTCTCAGGGCTCCCCCGCGAGTTCTGGTGGCTGTGGACGAGCACACTCGTCAACCGGCTCGGGGCGTTCGTCGCCACCTTCATGGCCCTGTATCTGACCCTCGACCGCGGCTACTCCGCCTCGTACGCGGGTCTGGTCGCCTCCCTGCACGGCCTCGGCGGTGTCATCTCCTCGCTCGTCGCGGGCGTCATGACCGACCGGTTCGGGCGGCGCCCCACGCTGCTCGTCGCGCAGGTGTCGACGGCCGCCTCGGTCGCGCTGCTCGGCTTCATGCACGACCCCGTGGCCATCGCCGGCGTCGCCTTCCTCGTCGGCATGGCCAGCAACGCCTCCCGGCCCGCCGTGCAGGCGATGATGGCCGACATCGTCCGGCCCGAGGACCGCGTCCGCGCCTTCTCGCTCAACTACTGGGCCATCAACCTCGGTTTCGCCGTCTCCTCGATGGGCGCGGGCTTCATCGCCGAGTACAGCTACCTCGCGGGCTTCCTCATCGAGGCGGCCATGACCCTCGTCTGCGCGTTCGTCGTGTTCGCGAAGCTCCCGGAGTCCAAGCCGGTGCAGGCCGCCAAGGAGGCGGAGGCCGCGGTCGGGCTGGGGACCGTGCTGCGCGACGGCCGGTTCATGAGCGTGGTCGGGCTGTCGTTCCTCGTCGCCCTCGTCTTCCAGCAGGGCGCCGTCGGACTGCCGGTCGCCATGGGCCGGGCCGGATTCACCCCGGCCGACTACGGCACGGCGATCGCCGTCAACGGCTTCATGATCGTCGTGCTCCAGATCCCCGTCGGCCGCTTCATCGAGCACCGGGACCCCAAGTCTCTGCTCGTGATCTCGTCGCTGGTCGCCGGATACGGGTTCGGGCTCACCGCCTTGGCCGGGTCGGTCGGGGTCTTCATGCTCACCGTCTGCGTGTGGACCCTCGCCGAGATCGTCAACGCCCCGACGCAGACCGGTCTCGTCGTCCGCCTCTCCCCCGTCCACGGGCGGGGCCGTTACCAGGGCATGTACACCCTCTCCTGGGCCCTCGCCTCGCTCGTCGCCCCGGTGATGTCCGGTGTCGTCATCGACCGCTTCGGCGCGGCCTGGCTCTGGGGACTGTGCGCGGTGGTCGGCACGGCGGCGGGCCTCGGGTACGGGCTGCTCATGCGACGGCTCCCGGCGGAGGAGTCCGTCCGAGGAGCCGGATCCGGCTCGGTCCCCGACTCCGTACGGGAGTCCGTACGGGAGCCGGTACGGGAGACCGTGCCCGGCTCTGTGCGGGAGCCGGCCCAGGGCGCCGGAGCCGGAGCCGGGGTCACCCCGGCCTGAGCCCCGCCCCGAGGAACCCGGCCCTCCCGGGACACCCCGGCCCGGCGTCGCCCCGGCCCAGAAGTCCCCTCCGCGGACGCGTCCGCACCTCACGGATGCATCCGCGCCCCCTTCACCACCTTGTCCACCGCGTTCCGGGGCCCGTGCACCGCGAGTCCCACCAGGTCCAGTTCGCCGGTCGGCACCGCTCGTACGGCCGCGCGGTTGTCCCGGTCGTTGCCCGTGGCGAAGAGGTCCGAGGTGAAGACGGCGCGCGGCAGCGCCCGGGACAGCGCGCGGCCGTGGGCGGCGGTCAGCGTCTCCTTCGACGCTTCGAGGACCAGCACCGGCTGCCGGAACATCGGCAGGTAGGAGACCCCGTCGGCGTCCTCGTACGGCTGCCCGATCACCTCGTGGACGGTCGTCCCCAGGCCGCTGACGAGGAAGGCGGTCACATTGAGCCGCTGCCAGGGCTCCAGGTCGTCCCGCAGGACGACGGTGATCTTGGTGTCGAAGCGCACGGGCGGCGCGGCGTCCGGAAGGCTCGCGCCGCCGGCACCGGACGGGTTCATCCCGGTCTCGCCGGACGGATTCGTGTCGGTCTCGCCGGACGGGTTCATCCCGGTCTCGCCGGGCGGGTTCGTGTCGGTCTCGCTGCTCATACGAGAAGACTGCCGAGCCGCTCACCCCTCGTCTTGTACGTTCTTTGCATGGCCCCCCAGCGTGAGACGACCGCCTGGCGCCCCGGCGTCCCGGGCATCGTCGAGGTCTTTCACGCGCACTACACCGAGTACGCGTACCCGATGCACGTGCATGAGGCCTGGACCCTGCTGATCGTCGACGACGGCGCCGTCCGCTACGACCTCGACCGGCACGAGCACGGCACCCCGCGCGACACGGTGACGCTGCTGCCGCCGCACATCCCGCACAACGGGGCGCCCGCCACCGCGCAGGGTTTCCGCAAGCGGGTCCTGTACCTCGACGGCTCGCGTCTCGCCGACGACCTCATCGGCCCCGCGGTGGACGGCCCCGATCTCGCGGATCCCGTACTGCGGGCCCGCGTCGCCCAGGTGCACACGGCGCTCGCCCGCCCCGGGGACGAGCTGGAGGCCGACAGCAGACTGACGCTGATCGCGGACCGGCTGCGCGGGCTGCTCCTCCCCCGGTCGGCGCCGGAACTCCCGCCCGCCGACCGGCCGCTGGCCCGCCGGCTGCGCGAACTCCTCGACGAGCGGGTGGTGGAGGGCATCGCCCTGGACGAGGCCGCGCGGCTCGTGAACGCCCACCCGGCGCACCTGGTCCGGGCGTTCAGCGGCGCGTTCGGCATCGCCCCGCACCAGTACCTGATGTCCCGCCGCGTGGACCGCGCCCGCCGCCTGCTCCTCGACGGACGCCCGCCGGGCGAGGTGGCCGCCCTGACCGGCTTCTACGACCAGTCCCATCTCACCCGCCACTTCCGGCGGTTGGTGGGGGTGACTCCGGGGCGATACGCACGGTCGTGAGCCGGGGCGGTACGCCCGGTCGTGAGCCGGGGCGGTACGCCCGGTCGTGAGCCGGGGCGGTACGCCCGGTCGTGAGCCGGGCGGTACGGGCCGACGCCGGCCTCCGTGTTCTAGAGGTCGCGTTGGGCCTCGTACAGATTGCGCGGCCGTACGACGTCCGTCGTCCCGTACAGCTCCAGCCGGGAACGCAGGTCCCCGGTGAAGTCGGGTACGTCGATCTGGTCGAACTCGGTGACCTCGTTGACGCCGACGGTGGCACTGTGGGGGGCGAGGCCGTCGATCTTCATCAGACCGGCCCTGCCGTTGGTGACCCGGATGTTCCAGTGCGTGAAGCGCGCCCCGAAGAGCGGTCCCGCCGAGGCGTCGCCACCGTGCCGGCCGTCGTTGTCGACGGTGATGTCGGTACGGACGTTCGCGAAGGGCAGTCCGCGGTGGGAGTCGAAGGTGCCCATCCGCATGTCGCCGCGCGACCAGACGTTGTACGAGGACAGGCCCTCGACGTTGATGCCGTGCAGCTGGGTTCCGGCGGGCGCGGGAACGGTGCGCTCCTCGACGGTGAAGTCCTCGATCAGGTTGTCGTGCGAGCCCTCGCGGCAGAAGTACGGGTGGTGCGAGCCGCGTCCCGCGACGGTCGTACGGCGCAGGGTGCAGGCGGAGGCGGCGACGAGCCCGAAGCCGTTGTCGACGTGGCGGACCGTGACGTCGTCCACCCAGCAGTCGTAGGCGCACTGCAGGACGACTCCGTTGTAGCCCTTGTCGAGGAGGTGCGGGGACTGCGGTGTCTCCACGGCCTCCAGGGTCAGCCCCTCCACCCCCGAGCCGGTGAGCGCCTCGACGTGCGTGGTCAGCCGGGGGTCCCACTCCGGGCGTACGTCGAGCGGGAGGGGGCGTTCGAGGGTGACCCTGCGGCCGCGCACATGGGCGACGCGGACGGGCCACTCGTAGGGGACGTACGAGGTCAGCTTGGTCTTGTCGTCCCAGAAGTACGCCTCCGGTCCGGGTCCGCCGCCCGACATGTGCTCCAGGAGCGTGTGGCCGGCGTCGTCGGCGAGGCGGAGCAGGACGAGCGCGCCGGGGCGCAGTCCGGAGGCGTCCGCGACGGTCACCGTCCAGGAGCCCTGGCGCGCGGGCTCGACGGTCGTGAGGGTCCGCCAGGCGTCGCGCGTGTTGCCGGTCCAGCCCTCGAAGGGCCAGGCCTTCGCCTGGATTGCGGCGACGAGGGAGTCCCAACGGGCCGTGGGGGCCAGCCAGATGAGGCCGCCCGCCCAGGACCAGGACGACTTGTCGCCGCCGTAGCGGGATCCGTAGGCGCCGATCAGTTCGGTGAGGTTCCTGGTCGCGTACAGAGTCGTACGGCCGCTGCCGGCGCCCCGGAGGACCACGTTCGAGTGGCCGATGTGGATCAAGCCGTCGATGCGGAACGTCCCGGGAGGGATGGTGACCGTGCCACCGCCGGCCCTTCCGGCGGCGGCGATGGCACGGTTGATCGCGGGAGCGCAGTCCGCCGTGCCGTCGGCGGCGACGGCACCGTGGTCGCGGATGTCGGTCACGACGGGACGGCGGGGCGGGCGGACGGCCCCGCGGTGCGCGCCGGACCTGCCGACGTACGGGATCTGCGGGTGGGTGAACGGGGAGCGGGTGAACTCCCGCCAGAGCGCCGGGACTTCTCCGGTCCGGGAGGCGCCCGGCGCGCCGCCGGACGGGGCGACACCGACGCCCCGGGAGGGTGGCGGGGACACCGCGGCCGCCCCCGGCGCCGCCGCGGCGGCCGTCGTGCCGGTGACGGCGTCGGCCGCCACGGCGGTGGCGCTGCCCAGCAGGGCCCGCCTGGTGATCCCCGTGTACCCGGTGTACCCGTGCCTGCTGTTCATGCCCGTCCGCCCTTCCATGCGCTTCCCGTTTCCGCGCGGCTATTCATGGATGTGAACGACGTTCAGATCTGCGTCGGCGGTGAGCATGCCACGGGGACCCCGGGCGGGGAAAGGGTCCAGCAATGACTAACTCAGCAAAGGGGGAGTGCCGGAAGAACTGTCGGACAGGACGCGTCAGCGGGCAGGGCGTTGAGTCAGATGTGTGAACGCGTCGAGATTGCGCGTCGACTCGCCACGGGACACCCGCCAGGTGTACTCCTTGCGGATCGCGGAGGCGAAACCGAGTTCCAGGAGGGTGTTGAAGGAGCCGTCGGCGGCTTCCAGAACGGACCCGAGGAGACGGTCGACCTCCTCCGGAGTCACGGCGGTCAGCGGCAGCTTGCCGACCAGATACACGTCTCCGAGGGAATCGACGGCGTAGGCGACCCCGTAGAGCTTGAGATTGCGCTCCAGGAGCCAGCGGTGGACCGCCTCGTGGTTCTCGTCGGGGTGGCGGATCACGAACGCGTTCAGCGACAGCGAGTGCCGGCCGACGATCAGCGAGACCGTCGTCGAGAGCTTGCGGGTGCCGGGCAGTTTCACGACGTACGAGCCCGCGCCGGGGCTCTCCCACTCCAGCTCGGCCTCGGTGAGGACCTGCTCGATGATCGACGCTGCGTCAGCCATGCGGCGAGCGTACGTGACCCGCGGGAGGCCCACCGAACGGGGCACACCCGCACACGCACACCCACGCACGCCCATCCGCGCACGCACATCCACGCACGCCCCTTCACGGCACGCACACCCGCGTCGGGCACGGAGGGACGCGTCAGGCGTGGTGGGCGCGCAGGCGGCGCCGGTGGTCCTGGGTCGCCGCCGTGTACACGTCCGCCGTCGCCGCCGCCGCGGTGTCCCAGCCGAAGCGCTCCGCGTGGCGTGCCGCGGCGGCGCCCATCCGGGCCACGAGCGTCTCGTCGTCGGCGAATTCGCGCAGCACGCGCGCGTAGTCGGCGGGATGGTGACCCTGTACGAGGAAGCCGGTCTCCTGGTGGCGTACGGCCACCGGCAGGCCTCCGACCTCGGCCGCGAGCACCGGTGTACCGGCCGCCTGCGCCTCGATGGCGACCAGCCCGAAGGACTCGCTGTACGAGGGCATGACCAGCACGCTCGCGGCCCGGAACCAGTCCGCGAGCTGGTCCTGCCCGACGGGCGGCCGGAACCGTACGACGTCGGCGATGCCCAGCCGCGCGGCCAGCTTCTGGAGCCCTTCGGGCTTGGCGAGCCCGCTGCCGCTCGGACCGCCCACCACGGGGACGACGATCCGGCGGCGCAGCTCGGGCCGCTCGTCGAGCAGTACGGCGACCGCGCGCAGCAGCACGTCGGGGGCCTTGAGGGGCTGTATGCGGCCCGCGAAGAGGGGGATCAGGGCGTCCTGCGGGAGGCCGAGCCGCGCGCGGGCGGCGGCACGGCCGTCGGCGGGCCGGAAGCGGTCGAGGTTGACCCCGGGGTGGACGACGGCGACGTTGCCGGAGTCCGCGCCGTAGTGGCGTACGAGCTCGTCGGCCTCCTCGGCGGTGTTCGCGATGAGACGGTCGGCGGCGCGCACGATCTGGGTCTCGCCGATGACACGCGCGGCGGGCTCGGGGGTGTCGCCCTCGGCCAGCGCCGCGTTCTTGACCTTGGCCATGGTGTGCATCGCGTGGACCAGGGGCGCGCCCCAGCGTTCGGCGGCCAGCCAGCCGACGTGGCCGGACAGCCAGTAGTGCGAGTGCACGAGGTCGTAGTAGCCGGGGCGGTGACCGGCCCAGGCCTGCATGACGCCGTGGGTGAAGGCGCAGAGCTGGGCGGGGAGGTCTTCCTTGGCCAGGCCCTCGTAGGGGCCCGCGTCGACGTGCCGGACGAGGACGCCCGGAGCCAGCTCCACGGCCGGCGGGAGTGCCCCGGTGGTGGCCCGCGTGAAGATCTCGACCTCGATGTTGATCGCGGCGAGCCGCTGGGCGAGTTCGACGATGTAGACGTTCATGCCGCCCGCGTCGCCCGTTCCGGGCTGGTGCAGGGGCGAGGTGTGCACGGAGAGCATGGCCACGCGGCGGGGTCTGCGGTGCAGCCTGAGCCGCGAGGACGCTGCCGGGGAGCGACGCCCGAGCCTGCTCACGTACTGGCTCACGTGGCGTTCCTCCTTGCTGCGGGCATGCCGGTCGGAGGACGTGTTCACGCCCTCCAGGAGGTGGAACGCCGGACGGGTCCGCTCCATTTCCCCTTTGCCGAATCATTACCCCGCATCGCTCAACCGTTCGATGACGGGATGCGTCTGCCTTCCCGGCCGCCCCAGCCGTTCCCGCCCGAACCTTGCCCGTCCCTGCCCTGTCCCTGCCCTGTCCCTGCCCTGTCCCTGCCCTGTCCCTGCCCTGTCCCTGCCCTGTCCCCTGCCCGCCCCTGCCGGCCTCGGGCCGTCCGGGGCCGTCCCGGGCGCGTCGGGGTTTTCCACAGGGGGTGTGGGGGTGGGCGTCGGTTGTCCACAGGGTCACCCGGTCCGTCGCGGGCCGCCTACTCTCGTACGCATGACAACCCGCGCAGCGTCCCGGCCCGTGGGCACGGTGACGCGCGGGACGACGAACCCCAACCGCCTGCGCCGCATGGACCGCTGGATCGCGGCCGTGCACGGCGCCGAACTCCGCCGGGCACCGGAGCCGGTGGCCGTGGATCTCGGCTACGGCGCCGCGCCGTGGACCGCCGTCGAGCTGCTGACCCGGCTGCGCACCGCCGCCCCCCGCACCAACGTCTTCGGCATCGAGATCGAACCGGCGCGGGTCGCCGCCGCCCACCCTTACGAGCGCGAAGGCCTCGCCTTCCGGCACGGCGGCTTCGAGGTCCCGGTGCCGGGCCGGCCGCATCTGATCCGGGCGGCGAACGTGCTGCGCCAGTACGACGAGGAGCAGGTCGCCGGGGTCTGGCGGCGGCTCTGCGCGCGGCTCGCGCCCGCCGGCCCCGGCTCCCGGGGCGGACTGCTCGTCGAGGGCACCTGCGACGAGATCGGCCGCCGGCACGTCTGGGTCGCCCTCGGCCCGGAAGGCCCGCGCACGGTCACCTTCGCCACCCGGCTCGGCTCCCTGGACCGCCCGTCCGACCTGGCCGAGCGGCTTCCGAAAGCCCTCATCCACCGCAATGTGCCGGGCGAGCCCGTGCACGCGTTCCTGCGGGACTTCGACCGCTCCTGGGCGGCCGCCGCGCCGTACGCCGCGTACGGCGCGAGACAGCGCTGGATACGCACGGTCCGCGATCTGACGGCCGACTGGCCGGTCGTGGACGGGACCGCCCGCTGGCGCCAGGGCGAAGTGACGGTGCGCTGGGAGGCGTTGGCGCCCCACGCCTGACGGAGTGTGGGGGTCCGGCGACCGGGAGGCGACCAGTGTGTGACCTGGGGGGAACGATCTCGGTGAGTCGCACGTCACACAGGCGGGGGGATGAGATCGTCATGCCGACGCGGGCTCCGGGGAAGGGAGTTCCTGCCTGCCTCGCGCGCGAGGGAAGGGAGTTCTTGCCCGGCTCTGTCGCATTGCGCGCCGACATGGCACGATCCCTCAGGCGTCCGTAAGTTACTGACGGTAAATCAGGTGGGGGGCGGAGATGCGATCCGGCAAGTGGAGTCTGACCACGGCGGCCATGGCCCTGGCCTGCGCGTGCGCCTGCGTGGTGCTGGCGCCGTCAGGGACGGCCTACGCGAGCCCGGCACCGAAGCCGGCGCCGACCAGGACTCCCACGGCGACCCCGACACCCGTGAGCAACAAGGACCTTGAAGCGGTCCGCAAGAAGCTCGACAAGCTCTACCACGAAGCGGCGGTCGCCACGGACGCGTACAACGCCGCCGAGGAGAAGACCCAGAAGCAGTCCGCCGAGATCGTCGGGCTGGCCCAGCAGATCGTCAAGGGCCAGGCGAAACTGGACACGTTGAAGGACCGCGCGGGTGCCGCGGCCCGCGCCCAGTACCGCGGTGGCGGTCTGCCGCCCGAGGCACGGCTGTGGCTGAGCGACGACCCGGAGGAGTTCCTGGACGGCGCCGGACGGGTGCGGCAGGGCGAGCACGCCACCAAGGGACTGCTCGACGAGATGGCGCGCACCCAGCAGGACTTGCGGCAGTACGCGAAGGACGCCTCCGCGCAGTGGCGGAAGCTGGAGGCCGACCGCGAGGCCAGGGCCGAGGCCCAGAAGAAGATCGAGCAGCGGATCTCCGACGCCGAGAAGCTGGAGTCCCGGCTGGAGAAGAAGGAGAAGGAGCGGCTCGCGAAGCTGGAGGAGGAGGCCGCCCACCAGGCGCAGTCGGCCTGGCTGAGCTCCGGTGTCCTCGCCGACATCAAGAGCGACGCGTCCGAACAGGGCAGGAAGGCCGTGAAGTACGCGACCGACCAGATCGGCAAGCCGTACGAGTGGGGCGCCGAGGGTCCGAAGACGTTCGACTGCTCGGGGCTCACCTCGCAGGCCTGGGCGGCCGCCGGTCACCCCATCCCCCGCACCTCGCAGGAGCAGTGGAAGCAGCTCCGGCACATCGACATCAAGGACATGCGTCCCGGCGACCTGATCATCTACTTCGACGACGCCAGCCATGTCGGGATGTACATAGGGGACGGCGCGATCGTGCACGCCCCGCGCCCCGGACGCACGGTGACGATCACGGGCGCGGGTTCGATGCGGATCCTGGGCGTCGTACGGCCGGACGGGGATGCCGCCTCGTCGGGCGGCGACGCCACGAAGGAGGTGCGCCGTCACTCGTGACGGCGTTCCGTCGGCGGTTCGTGGAGACAGGCCCGTGCTTCCGGCTGGGTGGTGTGCCGGGCGAGGCGACATGGTGGCGCGGGCCGTCTCATCAGGCATCCGGCGCCGCGCGCGCCAGGCATCCGGCGCCGCGCGTGGCGGGCATCCGGCGCCGCGCGCGCCAGGCATCCGGCGCCGCGCGTGGCGGGCATCCGGCGCCGCGCGTGGCGGGCATCCGGCGCCGTGCACGGCGCGCTCCGTCCTGCGGGACGGCGTACGCGTGACGCGCCGCACGTGACCCACCGCACGGTTGCCCCGGCCGCCCGACCCCGGGGACGTGACCTTCGTCATCCCCGGTGAGACCGCGTCCTGTCCAAATGCGTTACGGGATGCGGCATATGACGGTGGCCCTTTGCCCCACGGCGCGCCGTCGGCCATTCCGCTGCGGCACCGGCGGGCGCTATGGTCCCCGTCGGTGGGTCGAGGTCCTTCGCCCACCACGCCCTCGGGGGGAGGGAAGGAACCCAGACGATGCCCGTACCCGTACCGCGGCAGAGAGCGATCCCGGCCGTGGAGAGTGGTCAGGCTCAAGCCGTGTTCTCACCCGGCGGCCCAACCGGCGACACCACCGGCGGCCCCGCCGGCACAGCACCGGAAGCCCGCACCACGACCCCGAACCCCGGCACCACCCAGCTCACGCTCCTGGTCATCGAGGACGACCCGGCGGGTTCGCTCGGTGTGCCCGAGATGCTCGACGCGACCGGCAAGCCGGTCAGGGTCCGTACCGCCCGCAACCTCACCGAGGCCGAGCGGCTCCTCACCGACGACGTCCACTGCATCCTGCTCGACCTCGCGCTGCCCGCGCCGGGCCGGGCGGCGGAGGGCACCGACGAGCTGGCGACGCTCAAGCACGTCCTGCGGCTCGCGCCCGGCCACGCCGTCCTCGCGCTCACCGCGTCCGGTGACGCCGAGCGCGGCACGGAGGCGGTGCGCGTCGGCGCCCAGGACTATCTCTTCCGCGACGAGTTGGACAGCCGGCTGCTGAGCCGGGCGATCCGGTACGCGGTGGAGCGGAAACGTTCCGACAAGGCCGAACGCCGGCTCACCGAGTCCAAGCTCCGAGCCCAGGAGAACGCCCGCCTGGAGCGCGGGCTGCTGCCGACCCCGTTGCTGGAGGGCTCCTCGCTGCGCTTCGCCGCGCGCTACCGACCGGGACGCTCCCGCGCGCTGCTCGGCGGCGACTTCTACGACACCGTGCGCACGGCCGACGGCACGGTGCACGCGATGATCGGCGACGTCTGCGGGCACGGACCCGACGAGGCGGCGCTCGGCGTGGAGCTGCGCATCGCGTGGCGCGCCCTGACGTTCGCGGGTCTGTGCGGCGACGAGCTCCTGTCCACGCTGCAGCAGGTCCTGGAGCACGAGCGCGAGAACGACGAGATCTTCGCGACGCTGTGCACCGTGGACATCGCGCCGGACGGGCGCCGGGCCGGGCTCTGCCTGGCCGGTCACCCGTCCCCGCTGATCGCCCGTCCGGGCCGGCCCGCCGAACTTCTGCCGTACGACAACAACGGACCCGCGCTCGGTCTGCTGCCGAACGCCCGCTGGCCGCGGATGCAGGTGGAACTGGGGGCCGCGTGGAGTCTGATGCTCTACACCGACGGTCTGATCGAGGGTCACACCGGCGTGGGCAAGGAACGTCTGGGCCTGGACGGCATGGTGGACATGGTCCGGCGGCAGCTCGCGCTGGGGCTCCAGGGCGAGGATCTGCTGCGCGCGGCGGTGAACGAGGCGCGGGAACTCAACGGTGGGGAGCTGGCGGACGACGTGGCGGTCCTGCTGCTGGACCGGGCCCCGTAGCGGGCGCTCGCCTGTGTCGGTCGCGGTTCCGCTTCGGCGGCCGGGTCGGGGCCGGCCGCGGGTGCATCACGGGGGCCATGCCGGTCCGGCCCTCCGGATCCCGGATGTGAGTGGGTTGCGGCCGTGACTGCCCGGGGGTGCTTACCTGCCGCCGTTGTACGGGCCGTACGGGCCGTCACTGCTGCTGCCGCCTCGGCGTCCACGGCCTCCACCGGAGACCTGGCGCAGCGCGGGGCGGACGTCCACGAAGAAGACGATCGTGGCGACCAGGCCCGCGAGCTGGAGGAAGAGCATCGGCACCAGCAGGTTCACCGCCACGGTGACGCCGAGGATGATCAGCCAGAACACCTTGTTCTGCTTGTCGGCGGCGCGGTAGGCGTCCTCGCGGGCGATCGCGGCCATGACCAGCGCCACCACGGCGAGCACGAGCATGGCTGTGAAGATCAGCCACATCAGACCGCCGAATGCCGTCATCAGCACAATGTCCACCGCCCGTTCGAGTCGTCTCTACGGCCACCGTACCCGGAGAACGGGCCGCGGGGAGCGCCAGTTGGCGCGCCCGCCCCCGCCCCCGGCCGGGCCGCGGGTCCGGAAGCCGACGCCCTCTGATGTGACCTTCTTCATTGCCATCGGCGTCCCCGTATGGCAAGCATCTCGGCAACGAGTCTCCGAAGAACTGTTATTCGAGGTTCCGCGGGCGGTCTCCCAGGCAACGGCAGCATCGTTCGGAGTCGAGGGTGGGGAAGATTTCATGAGGAGACAGCACGCGGTGGAGCCGGCGGCACTGGTGACCGCCGCCCGGTCGGGCGACTCGGCGGCTCAGGACGCCCTGGTGAGCGCCTATCTCCCCTTGGTCTACAACATCGTCGGGCGCGCGCTGAACGGCTCGGTCGATGTCGACGACGTCGTGCAGAACACCATGCTCCGCGCCCTGGACGGTCTGGACGGGCTGCGTACGCCGGAGAGCTTCCGCTCCTGGCTCGTGGCGATCGCGATGAACCAGGTCCGGGCGCACTGGCGGGACCGGCAGCTCGCCCCGGACGGAGTGGAGGAGGCGGAGGATCTCGCCGACCCCGGCTCCGACTTCGTGGACCTCACCATGATGCGGCTCCAGCTCTCCGGCCAGCGCCGGGAGACCGCGCTGGCGACACGCTGGCTCGAACCCGACGACCGGGGCGTGCTCTCACTGTGGTGGCTGGAATGCGCCGGTGAGGTGACCCGGACCGAGGTGGCCGAGGCCCTGGAGCTGTCGCCGCAGCACGCGGCGGTCCGGGTGCAGCGGATGAAGGCGCAGTTGGAGACGGCTCGTGTGGTGGTACGGGCGCTCGCCGCCCGCCCGCCGTGCGAGGAACTGCGGGGTGTCCTCGCATCCTGGGACGGCCGGCCCTCGGCGCTGTGGCGCAAGCGGATCGCCCGGCACGCCCGCGACTGCGTGCGCTGCTCGGGTCTGTGGAGCGGACTGATGCCCGCGGAGGGACTGCTGGCCGGTCTGGCGCTGGTCGCGGTGTCGCCGGGGCTGGCCGCGGCGCTGAGCGATGCCTCCGGCGGGATGGCCGCCACGGGCTCGGCGTCACAGACGTCGGCCGCCGGCCACGGGGACGCGGGCGCGTCGGGAGCCGGACACCGGGCACCGGGCGCACGGTCGGCCGCGCGCGGCGAGGCGCGTCGGCGCCGACAGGTGCGGCGCCGGGCGCTGGGCGGCGCCCTCGTGGCGGTCTGTGTGGCGGGCGGCGGCCTCTGGTACCTGGACACGGGACCCGGGACGAGCACCGACGGGGCGGCTGCTCCCTCGCGCACCGCGGGCGACCCCGTCACGGACCTCTCGGCACCGGACGCCTCCCGCACCTCGCCCTCGGCGTCCGCCACGGCATCGGCCTCGCCGTCGGCGTCCGCGTCGAAGAAGGCGAAGGCGAAGGCCTCCAAGACGGCCCGTGCCGCCGAGCCGAGCAAATCGGCCGGTGCCTCCTCGGCCGCGCCGACCCGGCGGGTTTCCGGGCTGGCCCAGGCGCAGTCGGCCCCCACGACCACCGTGGCGCAGGTGGTCGCGCTGGTGAACAAGGAGCGGGCGGCGGCCGGCTGCGGACCACTCACGGAGGACCCGCAACTGGAGGACGCGGCTCAGACCCACTCCGACGACATGGCCGCGCGCGACTTCTTCGACCACAACAACCCCGACGGCGTCGACCCCGGCAAGCGCATCACCGCCGCGGGCTACCAGTGGTCCACGTACGGCGAGAACATAGCCATGGGTCAGCAGACCCCCGCATCGGTGATGGAGTCCTGGATGAACAGCCCGGGCCACCGCGCGAACATCCTCAACTGTTCGTTCAAGAACATCGGGGTGGGTGTGCACAAGGGGTCGGGCGGTCCCTGGTGGACACAGGACTTCGGGGCCAAACTGTGAGGCCCGACAAGGGGACTCCGTCCCGGGCGTGAGGTTCGCCGGTCGCGGACGCCTCGGACACACCACGGGGGCCGAACACACCTCAGGTGACGTGCCAGCCGGGTTCGAGGCGCTCGAGGAGCGCGAGGAAGGCCGCGTCCGCCCGCTCCCGGCCGTCCTCGGTCAGAGAGGCGACGACCAGGCCGAAGGTCGCGTCGACCAGGAGGGCGGCCTCCGTCCGGGCCCGGACCTGCGCCATGCCGAGGTCCCGGAAGACGGAGGTGAGCAGGTCCGTCCACTCGGTCAGCACGTCACGCAGCAGGGGCCCGTAGCGGTCCGGGTCGATCAGGCCGGCGGCCATGATCTCGACGTAGAGGGGGAGGGCCGGGCGCAGGTCGGGGGCGTTGAACCGCTGCCAGGTCTCCTCCATGAAGCGGCGGAGTCCCGCCGGGTCACGTGGGGCCTCCGAGGAGGAGAGCGTGTCCCGGGCGTGCAGGAGCGGTCTCCGCTCGTCCAGGGCGAGCGCCTCGGCGACCATGGCCTCCTTGGTCCCGAAGTAGTACAGGAGCATGCGGTCGCTGGTGCCCAGGGCTCGGGCGAGGGGGCGCAGGGACAGTTCGGCGAGGCCGTTGCGCACCAGGTACGCGCGGACCCGGTCGGCCAGCTCGCGTCGTTTGCCCTGGTCGGGCGGTCGTGGCATGAGGGCTCCGGTGGTCGCGGCGTCGCCGTGACGGGGTCGTGTGACACCGAACACGTTCCATATGTCCTGATAAGTACTCTTGGAAAGAATGTTTACCGTAGCGACCGCTACATGCATATTTGTTATCGTGACGGGCGTTACGTGAACGCGTGACCTGACACATGTCCGGACCGGACCGGTCGTCGACGGGTCCCTGCCGCTCCGGCGGTCTGGTTGCCAGCAGCGCAGGAAGGACTGATTCCCATGGCCCCGGGGGCCATCGACCTCAGGGCGGCACCACGCCGAGGGCGCTTCACCCGGCTCTACCGCCGGCCCGAGGAATCGGGACGCGAGGGGGCCACGAGACGCGATCAGCAGAACGGGGCATCCGTGGAGGCAGCACCCACGTCGTGGCTCGCCAGGAACATGGCTCTTTGGGCGCGCGCGCTGCAGCCGATACGTCCGTTCGACGCGCCCCGCGCCCGTGTCACCCCCTGGGAAGCCTCCTGGCCCTTGTCGCGGGAGCTCACCTCGGCCCGCCGGGCCCGCCGTCTGGTGACGGCACAACTGGCCGAGTGGAACCTGGAGGAGCTGGCCGACACCGCGGAGCTCCTGGTCAGCGAGCTGGTCACCAACGCCCTGTGTCATACGCGCGGCCCGCTGCGGCTCAACCTGTGTCTGCGCGACGACCGTCTGCTGTGCGAGGTCGAGGACACGGAGCCCCTGTGCCCCGTACGGCGCGAGGCCGACGCCGACGCCGAGGGCGGCCGCGGCACCGAACTGCTCGACCTGCTCGCCGAGAGCTGGGGCAGCACCTGCACGCCCACCGGCAAGACCATGTGGTTCGAAGTGCCGACCCAGAACCCGTCGTAGGACCGGCCGGGAAACGCACCGGCAGAGTGCCCCTCGCCCGGCGAGGTCCTGCGCTCAGGCGCGGCCGGCCACCTGGGTGGCCAGGAACTCCAGGAGCGCGGCGTTGAAGCGGCCGGGCTGCTCCGCCCCGGGGAGGTGGCCGGCGCCCTCGATCACGGTCAGGACCGCGTGCGGGACGAGCTCGCGCATGGCCTCGGCCTCGGCGACCGGGGTGTAGACGTCGTCGGCGCCGACCACGATCAGCACCGGGGACCGCACGGCCGCGAGCGTGTCCCGGTAGTCGGGGCGCTCGGCGCGGCCGCGCAGGGCTGCCGCGGCACCGCGGGGATCGGTGGCGCGCATCATGCCCAGGACGTGTTCGGCGACGCCGGGCAGCGCGGTGACGTTGTAGTCGGCGAGCATCTTGCCGATGACCTCGTCCGCGTAGCCGTCCATCCCCTCCGCGAGGAGCCGGTCGGCCAGCCGGTTGCGAAAGGCCTTGCCCTCGTCCGTCTCGGCGGGCGCCGAGGTGTCCGACAGGACGAGCGCGCGGACGCGCCGGGGGTGGGTGCGCTGCACTTCCATCGCGATCTGGCCGCCCATCGAGACGCCGCCCACGACGGCCCGGTCGATGGCGAGGTGGTCCAGGAGCGCGACGAGGTCGTCGGCGAAGTCGTGGAGATGGACGGGGCCGGTTTCCACTCCGCTGGCCCCGTAGCCGCGCAGGTCCGGGGTGATGACACGGTGTCCGGCCGCGACGAGCGCTTCGGCCTGAGGGGCCCACAGGGTCCGGTTGAAGGGATGCCCGTGGATCAGCAGGACGGGCAGCCCGGCCGGGGAGCCGGTGTCGTCGTAGTGGAGCGTCGTACCGCGCAAGCCTATGGAGGTCATGCCAGGCACCCTAGTCTCAAGATCATCCCGGCGGTTCGGAACGGCCCGTCCGCCGGACACGGAGACGGGGACGGACCCGGCGGTTCGGAACGGCCCGTCCGCCGCACACGGAGACGGGCACGGACAAGGAGACCGGCGCGGACGCGCGGAGGGGGCGGGCGCGCGGCGCGGGAGCGCGCCGGCCCGCCGGCGGGCCGCACCGGGGGGGGGGGGCGGCCCCCCCCCCCCCCCCGCGCGCGCGCCCCCCCCGCCGCCCCCCGCCCCCCCCCCCCCGGGCACACCGCCGCACCCGCCCCCACCCCGCGCGCGGGCGGCCCCCCCCCTCGACAGGCAGGGGGAGGGGTTACTCCGCCTCGTACCGGGATCCGTAGGGGTCACCGGCGCCTGTCTCGCGGTACTGGGCACGCTCGTCGGCGGCGGACCGCTGAGGCGCTGCCGACGGCCAGTGGTCGGCCTGCGGGACGCTGTGGACCACCGGTGCCGGCGAGTCCTGGATGCCCGCCACCCGCACCGGCATGGCGTTTCCGCGTGCGACGACCTTGGAACGTTCCTTGGCCGGCTTGTCCTGAGCGCTTTCGCCGAGGATCAGGACCGGGTCGAACATGACGACGGCCGCGGCGAGGATGAGGAAGATGATCGGGCCCAGGAGCATCGGCAGCAGGAGCGAGGAGCCCTCCTGGCCGCTGATGGTCGGGGCCGACTCAATGCTGTTGTGGAGATGGACGCTCACGGCGGCCATGCCCGTGTAGTGCATGCCGGTGACCGCCAGGCCCATGACGAGGCTGGCGCCGAGCGTGCGGATGAAGCCCTGCACGGAGACGGCGGCCCAGAGCGCGGCGGTCGCCGCCACGAGGGCGACGATCACGGACAGGGTCACGGTGAACGCGTTGTAGCTCAGCTCTCCGTTGAGCTGCATCGCGAACATGCCCAGGTAGTGCATGGTCGCGACGCCGAGGCCGGTGATGGCGCCGCCCACGGTGAGGGCCGCTCGCGTGGCACCGCGGTGCCCGACGATGAAGACGCCCGCGGAGACCACCACGATCGCCACGGCGAGACTGAGCACGGTCAGCGGGACGTCGTAGGTGATGGGCGTCTCCGCCACGGAGAAGCCTGTCATGGCGATGAAGTGCATCGTCCAGATGCCGCAGCCCAGGGCGCTGGCCCCCAGGGCGAGCCAGCCGAGTCTCCACCCGGGCTCGTGCTGCACCGTGCGCACCACGCAGCGCAGCCCCAGCGCCGAGCCCACACAGGCCATGACGTAGGCGGCCACTGGTGTGACCAGCCCGTAGCTGAAGCCGTCGATCGTGCCGTTCATCCGCTCCCTATCCCTCTACCGCTTGCCGCTTACCGCGGACATACGTAGGACATTGAGCCCGTTTCCCGGTAGCGATAGCAAATCCTCAAGCCGAAGTTGATTGAATCTTGCGCGATCGTTATCGATCTCGTACGGGCGCGGGCGGGCGCGGGTCCTGATGGTGTCCGGACCTTCGTCCCGGCCCGGGTGCCCGGCCGGGAATTTCGACCGGCCCTTTCGGCCTTGTGCAGTGCGGTGCCTCGTCCTGGTGAGGGCGGGGCGGACGGACCGCGGGCGGCGCGCGAGACCGCGCCTGTGCGAGTCTGACGAGGACTAGGAAGAAGGGGTGCGTGCGATGAGCCGGAACGAGGAGAAGGCGCTGCTGGCCGGTGGCTGCTTCTGGGGCATGCAGGATCTGATCAGGACGTTCCCGGGTGTTCTGGACACGCGGGTGGGATACAGCGGCGGCGACGTGGCCAACGCGACGTATCGCAACCACGGCACGCATGCCGAGGCGATCGAGATCACCTTCGATCCCACGAAGACCGACTACCGGACGATCCTGGAGTACTTCTTCCAGATCCACGACCCGTCGACGAAGAACCGCCAGGGCAACGACATCGGTCTCAGCTACCGGTCCGCCATCTTCTACGTCGACGACGAGCAGAAGCGGGTCGCCGAGGAGACCATCGCGGATGTCGACGCCTCCGGACTGTGGCCCGGGAAGGCCGTGACCGAGGTCGCGCCCGCCGGTCCGTTCTGGGAGGCGGAGCCGGAGCACCAGGACTACCTGCAGCGCTACCCCGACGGTTACACCTGCCACTTCGTCCGCCCGAACTGGCGGCTGCCGAGGCGCGCGGAAGCCTGAGCGGGACCTGATCGGGTCCTGAGCTGAACGGGGACTGACAGCCCGCGGCCTGTGTGGCCGCGGGCTGTCGGTCCGCCGGGCCCGGGACCGTGGCCGCGCCCAGAGTTCGTTGCGGATGCGACCCTTGCGCGCCGCTCGCGGGGCTGCCCGCATGAGTGTTGCGCCGTCGGCGACGGGACGGCGGTGGCCGGTCGTCAGCGAGGTGCGCGGCGCGTGGTCGTGAGCGGGGTGCGCGGCGCGTGGTCGTCAGTGGGGTGCGCGGCGGCGCGTGGTCATGACCGCGGCCGCCACCGCCGTGGCGGCCAGGATCATCGAGGTGGCTCCCAGCGCGTGCTGGGCCGCCGTGCGGGCGTCGCGGGCCGTGTCCAGGTAGATGCCGCCGACGACCGCGACACCGAGTGTGCCGCCGAGTTGCTGGACGGCGTTGAGCAGACCGGCGGCCGAACCCGTCTCCTGCGGGCCGACACCGCTGAGTGCCGAGCTGAAGAACGGCGGTGTGAACAGGCCCGTGCCCAGCCCGGCGACGGCCAGAGCGGCGGGCAGCAGGGCCGGATACGTGCCGGGGTCCGCACCGCGGTACGCGAGGACGGCGGCCGCCAGACCGACCGCGAGGACGGCCAGGCCCGTGTGCATGACGCGTGTGCCGTACCGCGTGACCAGATGGGTGCCTGCGGCCCAGGAGCCGGCCGCGAGCCCCGCGGACCACGGCAGCAGGGTGAGCCCCGCGCTGAGCGGGCCGTCGTGGAGGCCGAGTTCGAGGTGCAGCACGACGGTGATCATGACGCCGTTCATGACGGCGAAGAACAGGGTCGACGTGGCCAGGGCGGCGGGGAACGCGCGGCCGCGCAGCAGGGCCGGCTCGATCAGCGGCGCGTGGCCGCGGCGGCCGGCGCGGCGCTGATGGGCGACGAACACGCCCAGAAGTACGGCTCCCGCGGCGGCGACGGCCCATCCGGCGGGTCCGGGGCTCCCGGAGGCCAGGGGGCAGACGATCAGCGCGGTGCCGAGCATGGCGAGGCCGGTGCCCGCCGGGTCGAGGCGGGGCCGGGCCGGCGCACGGTCCTCGGTCAGGAACACGGAGGCGGCCAGGACCGCGGCGGCGAGCGGCAGATTGACGAGGAAGACCGCACGCCACGAGGAGCCGAACAGATCGGCATGGGTCAGGACGCCGCCGAGAACCGGCCCGAGCACCGCGGACAGGCCCATGACCGGGCCGATCATGCCGAGAGCCCGGGTGAGTTCACCGCCCTCGTACATGGCGCGGATGAGCCCGAAGGTCTGCGGGATGACCGCGGCCGCCGCCGCACCCTGCACGGCACGCAGCGCGATCAGGATCCCGGCGCCCGGCGCGAGCGCGCAGGCGAGGGAAGCGGCCGCGAACACGACGACGCCGACGCGGAAGACCCGCCTGCGGCCCGCGATGTCGCCGAGCCGTGCGCCGGTCAGCAGACCGAGGGCGAAGGCGAGGGTGTAGGCGGCGCTGAACCACGGGATCGTCGCCCGCGCACCCCCGAGGTCGGTGTGGATGACGGGCCCGGCGACCTGGACGATCGTCGCGTCGAGGAGGTTCATCGCCTCCGCGGTGAGCACCGCCGCGAGGGCGAGCCCGCGGTGGCCCGGGCCGGGTGGGGCGACGGTGCCGGTCCGGCCGCGACCGGCGGTGTGGGCGTGGTTCGTGATGCGGGACATGGGTCTCCCCCCGGTACTGCGCGGGTGTGTCGTGCCGCCGGTGGCCCGGCCGCGGACGGAGCAGCCGCCGCAGCACGGGCCCGCGACCGGTGACCACCGTGCCGCCGGACCTCCCGTCACTTCCATCTCGTCGGCAGAGCTCGATGATTTCTTCCATGGGCATCGACTAATTTGGCGGACATGGTCGTACTGGATGAGCTGGACCGGGGTCTGATCCACGCCCTGCACGTGGACGCCCGGGCGCCGTTCACCCTCGTGGCCGAGGTCCTCGGCACCTCGACGCAGACAGTGGTCCGCCGCTATCGCCGGCTGTACGCGCAGGCGGGGCTGCGCGTCGTCGCTCTGCCCACACCGCGAAGCTCCGGCACGCACCAGTGGTTCGTACGCCTGACCGCGGCGACCCGCACCGCTCACGACATCGCGGTGGCGCTCGCCAGGCGCCCCGACACCTCCTGGGTGCGACTGACCTCCGGAGGAACGGAGATCGTCGCGATCATCCACACCGTGCCCGCCGGTCCCGACGCCCACGCGCTGCTGCTGCGGGACATTCCCCGCACCGCCGGGATCACCGCCGTGTCGGCGCATTACCTGCTGCACACGTATCTGGGCGGTCCGACGGCGTGGCGCGGACGGATCGATGCCCTGGACGCCGTCCAGGAGGCGCGGCTGCGCGCGGAGTCCCCGCGGCTGCGTGCGGAGTCCTCCGCGGCGGACGCGGCAGGCGTGCCGGACACCGCGGGCTCGGCCCATCTCCTCACCGACGCGGACCGCCTGCTGCTGTCCGCGCTGCGCGAGGACGCGCGTCTCAGCTACGCGGAACTGGCCGCGGCCACCGGCACCACGGCGTCCACCGTGGCCCGCCGGCTGGCCGAACTGCGGGCGCGCGACGCGCTGTTCTTCGACCTCGACATCGATCCGGTGGTGCTGGGCGTGACGGTGTCCGCGCTGCTCTGGATGCAGGTTGCGCCCGCACATCTGGACACCGTGGCGACGGCGCTGGCCGGTCATGACGAACTCGCCGTCGTCGCGGCGACGACCGGCCCGACGAACCTCGTCGCCCAGGCGCTGTGCCGCGACGCGGAGGCACTGCACCACTATCTGACGCGGCGGGTGGCCTGGGACGCCGTCACGCGGATCGAGACGGCCCCCGTGCTGCGTACGTACAAGGCGGCCACGACCCTCCGCGCGGGCTGACCCCGAACCGCCCCGGCGGATCAGACGTAGTCGTTCCGCTTGAGCTCGATCACCCATGCCCGGCGTTCACAGATCTTCCCTTCGCGCATGCGGAAGACCTCGGCCATCGACATGCGCATCGGCTCTCCCGTCTCACGCATCACCGTTCCGGTGAGTTCGGCCATGATCACGTCGTCCTCCTCGACCATGCGGACGACCTCCAGCCGGGGAGGCGGGACGAAGCCGGGGCCCTCGATCGCGGCGTCGTACGCCTCCTTGCCGGTCAGATGGAATCCGCCGAAAACCGTCCACTCGATGTCATCGGTGAGGCAACTCAGAATCTGCGCGTGATCGTTCTTACGGAAGCCGTCCAAGTAGGTCTCGACGGTCTGTTTGTTCCGGGACATGTCTCCTGCTTTCCATCGGAAGGAGGGGTGAAAGACGGCCCACCGTGTGTCGGAGGCACTGATCGGGACCGTGAACCGTCGAGGCACCTCCATAGCGCCGCCGCGCGCGCGAGGCAAGCCGGACTCACTCGAAGGTGTGGTGCCGCACGGCAGATAGAGTGGCGGTCCTCGAAAGGCGTAGTGTCATATGCCTGTTGCCCAGGGCAGGTGGGCAACTCGCAGGCGGGGGCCAGGGGAGAGGACGGCATCACGAGATGACGAGCACCGACTGGAGCGATCGAGGATTGTGCCGTACGGCCGATCCGGACGACCTGTTCGTCGAAGGCGCGGCGCAGAACCGCGCCAAAATGCTGTGCGTCGGCTGCCCCGTGCTCACGGAATGCCTCGCCTACGCACTGGACCAGCGCATCGAGCACGGCGTCTGGGGAGGCATGACCGAGCGCGAGCGCCGCGCGCTGCTGCGCCGCCGGCCCACGGTGACTTCCTGGCTGAATCTCCTGGAAACGGCCCGGGTGGAGCACGAACGCTCGAAGGACACCGCGGCCGTCGCACCCAGGGCGAGCTGACCTCCCGGCCCATGCGCCGGTTCCGCGGGCGCGACCGCCGCCCTGCTCGTCGCGGGCGAGCGGGGTCCGCGGGGCGCCCGGCCGGACCCGTGAGCGTGACAGGCGCCGATGTCGTGCTCGTCGGCTATTTCTCCGCCAGGGAGAAGAACTTCGTCGCGCTCATGGACGCGGCGGCGGAGGAACTGACAGCACGCGGTGCCCGGGTCGTCGGGCGGATCACGCAACGGCGTGGTGTCTCGGACGGCGGGGCCCGGAAGATGGCCCTGCCGTATTCCTCACGCACGCTGCTGAGTTCCGGAAAGGTCGTCGAGGTGGCAGTCCACTGCGAAGAGACCGAAGCCGATCTGGTGGTCTTCGCCACCTCCCTGACGCACCGACAGCGGCGTGTACTGACGGGGATATTCGATCGACCCACGGTAAGCCTCTCCGGGATCACCGCCGACGGTTGAGCCGGAATTGCGTGTGCCCTGCAATTCACCGTTCGTATGCCAGATATCTGCGGACGGTGAGCGAACTCACCAACCGGGAACGGCCGCGCTCCGGCCGTTCTCGGCACGTCGGGCCTCGCCCCGAAGGGCGTCAGCCGCGGCGCCTGCCTCCATCGTGGCGGCCGCCGCTACCTCGCGGTGTTCTCGCTGCTGCGCCCCGCATGGGAAGCGCTGAGGCGTGTTGGGGCCCGGGATGCCTGACCGGACAAAATGAGGCCGGAGGCGCCTCAATGAGACAGACAGCCGAAAAGGACTGAATTTACAAAGGCTGTCATGTGTGCGTTTCTTTCGGCCACGAGTATCGCTTGAATCAAGCCAGTTGTGTGGTCCGGCATTGTGCGCAGGGGCGTGAACTGTCACCGTCGTGCGCGGAATGACAGCCCGATCATGACTTTCGACAGCCTCAACTCCGTTGCCGCGTAGGGGTGTTGGTCCGTAAGCGTGTCGACCCGGTCAAAATGCCGATTTCTCCTCCCTTTGTCGGCCGCAGGCCCGAGGCAAGCGTCTGCCGGGCGGATCCGTATACCCAGCGAAGGAGACGTTTCGCGGTCATGAAGACGAGTCCATTTCGTGTGCACGATGACAAATTGCCCATCGGGCATCGAGGCGCCACGAGCGCGCGACAGGGCTGGAGAGTCAGAACCGGGGTGTTCGCCGCCGCGACGGCGCTTCTCACGGCCGGCACCCTGATCGGTGCCGGTCCCGCGGCGGCGGCGCCCGCGGCGGTCAGGCTGACCTCCTCTTCCTGTCCGGGCGTGATCCAGCAGGGCCAGACGAGCGGCTGTGTCACGGAGTTGCAGAACCTGCTCAACGCCCACGGCGCCGGCCTTCTGGTGGACGGCGTCTTCGGAGCGAACACCCTCTACGCGGTACGCGAGTACCAGTCCTCCACCGCGATCGCCGTGGACGGGCTGGTCGGGCCCCAGACCAAGGCCAAGCTGTACGCGACCGGCGGCTCGGCTCCGGCGCCGATCAACCTCACGTCCTCCTCGTGCCCGGCGAACATCGTCCAGGGCGGCAAGGGCGGCTGCGTCACGGAACTCCAGCGGCTGCTCCGCCACTTCGGCTACTCGATCGACGTGGACGGCGATTTCGGGCCGGCGACGGACAGTGCGGTCCGCGGCTTCCAGTCCGCGCACGGCCTGTCGGTCGACGGCCAGGTCGGCACGAACACCAAGCGCGAGCTCTACGACACCGACGAGTCGGCGTCCACCGCCCTGGACCTGCGATCGACCTCCTGTCCCTCGAACATCGTGGAGGGGCAGAGCGGCGGCTGTGTAGCCACGCTCCAGGCCCTTCTCAACGGCAAGGGGCGACACCTGGACGTGGACGGCGAGTTCGGGCCTTTGACGCTGGCCGCCGTGAAGTCGTTCCAGTCCTCGGCGGGGCTCTCCGCCGACGGGGAGGTCGGCCCGAACACCAAGTCCGCCCTGTACGCGAACATCAGCACGGGCGGCGGCAGCGGCGCACCGGCCCCGGTCAACCTGAACTCCGCCTCGTGCCCGAGCAACATCGTGAAGGGCCAGCGAGGCGGCTGTGTCACCGAGTTGCAGAGCCTGCTCAACCACCACGGAGCGGATCTCGCGGTCGACGGCGATTTCGGGTCGTTGACCGACAGCGCGGTGCGGGACTTCCAGGCCGAGAAGGGGCTGTCCGTCGACGGCCAGGTGGGCCCGAACACCAAGGCCGCTCTGTACGGCGCGGTCACCCCGCCCTCCTCGACGCCGCCCGGTGGCGGCTACGGCAAGATCCTCGCTGTGGCCGCGGCCGAGGTCGGCACGGTCGAGGGCAGCTCCCGGGCGAACGGCTACGGATCGGCCGTGGGCCTGTCGCTGTCCACCCGCAACTACGCCTGGTGCGCGACCTTCGTGAGCTGGGTGGCCAAGCAGACCGGGGCCAGCTCCTACCGCAACACCTATGTCTCGGGCTGGGTCAAGCAGGCGCGGGCCGGCAACTACCACCTCTCCGTGACGACGAACCCGCAGCCGGGCGACATCGTGGCCTTCGACTGGAACGGGGGCAACAACTACACCGGTGGGCAGGAACACATAGGCATCGTGCGAACGGTGAGCGGCGGCGCCGGCTTCACGACTGTCGAAGGCAACACCGGCAACCCCAACGGCGGGTCCGACGGCGTGTACGTCAAGTCCCGCAGCACGAACAGCGGTTATGACGTGACGTTCATCCGAGTCCGCTGACCGGCCGCCCGACCGGCTCACCGGAACTCTCACCATGGCCGGGGCTTCCCGCTAGGCTCCGGCGGGCATGAGCCCGACTCGCCCCGTCACGCCGGAACCCCGGCGACCGGCACCCCCTTCTCGGGCGCCGGTGGGCACCGACACTCACGTTCGCTTACCTACACCCCTCACAGAGGTCCGATGCCTACCCTCAGATTTGGCAAGTACCTGACATTAGCGGCAACCGCCCTGCTGCTGGCCACCGCTCCGGGGGCGGTCGCCGCCGCCTCCGATCCCGCGGGCGGCGCCCAGGGAACCACCGCCACCGCCGCGGCGGCCGAGACATGGAAGGCGCCGCTCTCCACCCGCGGACGGTACATCGTGGACGCCGACGGCAACCGTTTCCGGCTGAAGTCGGCCAACTGGGACGGCGCACAAGGCTCCTGGACGGGCAGCGGCAGCACGGACGACCCGGCCAACCACCACGCCGGCCAGAACTCCTACGGCATCCCTCTCGGCCTGGACCGCGCGTCGCTGCCCCAACTGCTCGACGACTTCCACCGGCTGGGCATCAACAGCATCCGGCTGCCCTTCTCCAACGAGATGATCCATTCGACGACCCCGGTGCCGGACGCCGCCGTCACGGCCAACCCGGGGCTGCGCGGCAGAACACCGCTGCAGGTCTACGACGCCGTGGTCGCCGCCCTCACCCAGAGCGGGTTCGCCGTCATCCTCAACAACCACACCAACAACTCGCGTTGGTGCTGCGGCGTCGACGGCAACGAGCGCTGGAACAGCAGTCAGTCCACCCAGCAATGGGCGGACGACTGGGTCTTCATGGCCCGCCGCTACGCCGGTGACCCGCGCGTGGTGGGCGCCGATCTCTACAACGAAGTACGCCGCGACATCCTCGACGACCCCAACTGGGGCCTGGGTGACGCACACGACTGGTACGCGGCCGCCCAACTCGCCGCGGACCGCATCCTCTCGGAGGCCAACCGCAACCTCCTCATCGTCATCGAGGGGATCAACTGGACCGGTATCCCGGTCGACGGCTTCGCGCACGGCCGTCCCACCCTCACCCCCGCGCGCAACCTCTCACACACCCTCGTCGCCGCCCACAAGCTGGTGTACTCCGCGCACTTCTACGGATACACCGGCCCCAACCACAGCGGGGCGACCGGCATCGGCGAGACCCACGACGCCCGCTACCAGGACCTCAGCCGCGACCAGCTCTACCAAGTCCTGAACGACCAGGCCTTCTTCGTCTCGTCCGAGGCGAACCAGCACTTCACCGCTCCCGTGTGGATCAGCGAGTTCGGTATCGGCGCCGGCGAGACGGGCACGGCGGCCCGGACCTGGTTCGGCAACATCACCGACTACTTCGCCGACCACGACGTCGACTTCGCCTACTGGCCGCTCGTCAGCTGGGAAGGCCACGACGACTGGTCCCTGCTGCGCTACGACACCTCCGGCAACCGGTACGGAATCCTCGACCAGTCCGACTGGCGCGGCACCGCGTGGAACCGGCTCATGACCGCCCCGACCCGCACCGGGTCCGTGGACGCCGTCCCGAGCCGGAACATGCTCGCCACCGATCACGGCGACTACGTGCAGTCGCTGCGGGTGCGCGCGGGCGGTGACTGGAACTCGGGCGCTTCCAAGGCCGCGTGCCCCGACGGCGAGCGGCTGATCGGGCTCGGTCACAGCGGTGTTCGCGCGCTGTGCACCGACGTCTCCACCGGCGACCTCCGCTCCTCGGCCGACACCCAGACGGTCGTCACCGACGAGCGCCATGTGCCCTCGGGCGGCGACTGGGCCTCCGGGTACACCAAGTTGCAGTGTCCGTCGGGGAACTTCCTCATCGGCTACAGCCGCCGGGGCGGCCGTACATCCGCCGCGCTCTGCGTTCCGGCCGCCACCTCGCTGGCGGGCGCCGGGCGAACGGTCTGGTTCGACCGCTCCGACAACCGGCCCGCGGGCGCGGCCGGAGGCGACTTCGCCAACGGTGACTACAAGGGCCAGTGCGCCGATGACGAGTACGCCGCCGGAATCGCCTTCACGACTCGGTTCGGCGCCGGCCAGGGCCCGGCCGCACTGCTCTGCCGCAAACTGGGCTGAGCACGACCCGGCCGCCTCGACGCGCGGCGCACACCCGGGCGGACGTTGCCCGGGTGCGCGCCGCGCCGTGACCGTCGTACGAGCGCGTCGAACCCGCCGGGACCCAGAGGCCCGAGCCCGTGTCCATGCCCATGCCCATGCCATGTCCATGGGCCGACCGGGTCCCGGCGGTGATTCCCGTCCAGTGACCTGAGCGGCCTCAGAACCGCCGGGCCGATTCCTCCGCGTGGGCCATGCGCCGCAGGCTCAGCAGCACCGGCTCGTACAGCACCGTGAGCGCGACGGCCGCCTCGATCTGCTCGCTCGGAGTCGCCTGCTCCTCGACCAGGTCCAGGTCGGTGACCGCCAGTTGCGCCGCCAGCCGCCCGTAGGGGAGCAACGACTCGGTGTCGCAGGGGTAGCCGAGCCGGACCAGCGCGGCGACCGAGTCGATGAGCCGCCGGTGGGCGGGGTTGAGCAGGTCCACGCCGGGCTCGCAGGACCAGCCGAGCCGCTCCAGCAGCTCCTCCACCGAGCGGCAGGCGGTCGCCACCGCCGGATCGTCCTCGTCGGGCTTCTCGGCGGTGGGCAGCATCCGGGTCGCCGCGCCCAGCCGCAGATGGTGGTCGAGCGACTCGTCCTCGGCCGCGGCGATCACCTCGCGCGCGTCGGCCACGGAGACCCCGCCGATCTGGATCAGCGCCCGTACGAGGCGCAGCCGCCGCAGGTGGTCCTCCCCGTACTCGGCCTGGGTGGCGGAGACGCGGCGGCCAGGCTGGAGCAGTCCTTCGCGCAGGTAGTACTTGATCGTCGCGGTCGACACACCGCTGCGCTCGCTCAGTTCCGCCAGCCGCATCCTGTTGCACCTTCCATCGGACAGTGACACTATCCAAACATGGATCGTGCCACTATCCAACACGGGAACGGGGAGTCTCATGGGTAATGCACCGACATCCGGGCAACGGGTCACGGCCGCGGCCGAGGGCGACGTCGTCGTCTTCCTTATCGGTATGCGGATCAACCGCTGGCGGGCCGTGCGCCATTGGCTGCCGACCCTGCGCGCGATGCCGCGCATGCTGAAGGAACTCGCGCGGGACAGTGACAGCGGGCTGCTGGACCACCGGCTGCTGAGCGGCGGTCCGCGCGTGTTCACCGTCGCGCAGTACTGGGAGTCGCGCGAGAAGCTGCTCGCCTACGCCTCCGACCAGACCCAGGAGCACCGCCCCGCGTGGGCGGCGTTCAACCGCCGGCTGCGGAACAGCAAGGGCAGCGTGGGGATCTGGCACGAGACGTACATCGTTCCGGCCGGTTCGTACGAGTCGATCTACGTCGACATGCCGCCGAGCGGTCTGGGCGCGGCGTGGGGAGTCGAACCCGTGGAGCGACGCGGGGAGCGCGCGGCGCAGCGGCTGGCGGGCAAGGCCTCGTAGCGGCGGACCGGCGGCACGAGTCGGTACCGCGCGCGTCAGCCCCGCCCCGGGTGGGTCCAGATCCGCAGCGGGCCGACCGGTTCGAAGCCGTGACGCAGGGCGGCGGCCAGGTCGTCGCCCTGCTCATAGCCGACCACGGGCAGGGAGGGGAACAGCGCGTGGAGGGCGTTCAGCAGGTCCGGCCAGGCCGCTTCGGGGCCGCCGTCGCGTGCGAAGACGTTGGAGACGCCGACCACGTGGTCGCTGCGGCTCGCCACCGCTCCGGCGGCCACGCGGTCGTCGGCCGCGCGTCCGGCGAGCACGAAGGTGGCCGGGTCGTCGAGCAGCTCGGGGCGGAACAGACAGGCGTCGCCGTTCCCGTCGTCCCAGGCCGACGCCCAGTCGCGCAGCGCTCCCGGATCAGCCACCACGCTCCAGGCACGCTCCGGGGGTCCGGTGGGCTCGGTCGCCGGCCGGTGGATCCATTGCGCTTCGAAGAGAACCCGGAAGCCGGCCGCCGTCAGGTCGAGGTCGGCGAAGCTGTCCTTGACGGAGGCACCGGGTGTGGAGGTGTCGATCCGGGCCGGCAGCACGGCCGGGTCGGCGCCGGGCACCAGTGTCACCGCGTCCGGGTAGTACAGCGGGGTACGGGCCGGTGCCGCCCACGTCTGCTTCGTGAACTCGCCCTCCACACCGTGTGATCGGCTCATCGCCGCGCACCACTCGGCGTTGTTGCGGGCGGCGGCCCGGACCATGGGTGGGGTCGGCGTCTTCATGAGTGTGGATCATGGCATGCCCGCCGGGCTCCTCCTCGCCCTGTCCCTCCGGGTGGACACGATCGCCCGGAGGGACAGGGTTCTGGAGGGGGTGAGGGCCCGAGACCGGGCAGGGATTCGGGCCCTCACGTGTCGCGCATCCGTCGGGGGCGTTTGCGCGCTGACCACTTCAACGAGCTTCGTGTCCGGGGGATACGTTTTCGCCGCCGGGCCCGGCGGCCCTGGTCCGCGGCGGGTCCGAGGACCACTCAAGTCAGCCGCTCGACCAGCCTGTCGACGAGCTCGGACGGGTGGGAGAGCGCCGCCAGGTGTCCGCCGGGAATGGTCTCGGCCTCGATCCCCAGGCGGTCGCGGGCCACTCGGCGCTGGAAGTCCACGGGAAAGAAGCGGTCCCCGGTCGCGGCGAGCACCCGCGTGGTGGTGTCGGGCCATCGCTCGATGTCGCAGGGCTGGTTGAAGGCGATGTCGGCCTCCGGCCGCTCATGGCCCGCTCCGGCGGCGGCGACCTCGGCCGGGACGTCGTGCAGGAAGTAGGTGTCCAGGTCGAACTCGGTGCCGTAGCCGCCCGCTTCGGCGGCCGCGAGGCGGGCCGGCTCCGAACCGGTGTCGCCCCACCACTGTCCGGGCGTCTCGCCCGGCAGCGGCACCATCGCGTTGACGAGCACCAGCAGCCCGACCGGAACACGGGCGCAGACCATCGGCGCCGTGAAGCCGCCCAGCGACTGCGCGACCAGCACCGTATCGGCGCGGCCGCCGATCGCCGCGGCCACGGCGTCGGCGTACTCGGGCAGCCCCGCGGACTCGTCGGCGCCGGGCAGATCGACCGCGACCGCCTCGTGCCCCCTCGCCCGCAGTTCGGACACCACGGGATGCCAGTACCAGGCCGAACCCCCGGCCCCGGGAATCAAGACAAACATCCTCGTCCTCGCCTCCGTGTCCGTTTCACCCTCACGATGCAGACCGCCGGGAGCGACGAAAGTCATCGGTGGCGGTGACGACCTGGCGGCCATCTCGATCGATGTTCCATCCGGACGGCAGCGCCTCGTCGCAGAACACGCGGACGAACTCGTCCTCCCGCACGACATCGACCTCCCGACACGCCACACGGGGCCGGAACACCACCTGGTGGGTGAACCAGTCGCCGAGTCCGCCCCGTCAGCCGCCCGCTGCCGCCGGTGTTTCGGATGTGAGGACCGGTGGTGGACCGAACAGAGCACTGAGGACGGCGAGTTGGGTGTCGATCGCATCGAGCGCGGCCAGGGCGGTGGGGACGGAACGGTCGGGAGGACTGGTCGGCCCGGGCGCGGCGAGATGGTCCTGTGGGGGCGCTTCCGGGGCGGGGGGCGGGGCCGGGCGGCGGCCGATCGCGCGGCGTACGGTGAGTGCGTGCGCCGCGATCTGAGCGCGCCGCCGGGTCACCGCGAGGTCGGCGGTCAGCGCGTCGGGAGCCCGTCCGGCGGCGTCGGTGAGGTCGTCGACGGGGTCGGCGCAGCGCCGTAGGGCCGTCACGGACCGGAGCGTGAAGTGGTCCGGGTGCCGTTGGGCGGACAGGGCCCGGGGGACGGGTACAGCGGCCAGGATCCGCATCGGGGCCGTCGCCGTCGCCAACTGCTCGACACGGTAGGTGAATCGGGCCTGTGCCGTGCGGACGGCCGGGCCGTTCCGCCAGTCCGCCTCCATCAACTCGCCCAGTCCCGTCAGCACCGCGGCGGTCCGGGCCCGTACCACCGCCTCGGTCCGGATGGGCAGCACGAGCCAGGAAGCCGCCACGCCGAGAACCGCGCCGACCGCGATGCCGGCCAGCCGGGTGTGCAGCAGGTCTCCGGGGCTCTGCCCGAACCAGTCGTAGAGCAGCGAGAGGACGGCGGTGACGCAGGCGGCCCAGTACGCGTAGCTGAGTTCACGCAGCCACGTGGCCACGGCGAGCACGACGAAGATGACGACGACGGCGGTGTCGGACCGTGGCCCGAACTCTCCCGAGACGGCGGTCGCCACCACCGTGCCGGCCGCGGCGCCGAGTGTGCGCCAGGCCCCTTTGACGAGTACGTCGCCGCGGCTGCGCGCACCGCTGCACACCAGGAACGCCGTGAGGACCACCCACGCCCAGTGGTCCGGCCACAGATTCCGGCCGATCGCGAACGCGGCGGTGAGCGCCGCCGCCATCTGCAGAGCCATCCGGGTGCTCACGCCCGGCCGGCGCCGCGGTGAGCGGAGTGCCGTCGTCACCCTGGCCGAGGGCGGCCGCTTCACGAGACCGGCGCGCTGGGCGGTCCACGTCACGACGGTTCCCCAGACGACCGCCGCCAGCGCCGTCACCGCCGCCCAGGCGGTGCCCTCGTGCCCGTCGGCGGGAACCATGCCGGCGGGCACCACCAGGACCGCGATCAGCGGTAGAACGACGAGCGTGCCCGCTCGCGTGGCGCGGGCACCGAAGCGGCGTACCCAGATCGCCCCGGCGACCCCCACGACGAACGCGGCGTCACCGGCGAGGGGGTGCTCCTGGATCAACGTGCTCAGCTCCGTGCCCGCCGCGGCCGCGCAGGGCAGCACGACACAGGCCACCAGCCGGTCCGTCCGGTCGAAGAGGCGCTGTACGCGAGCGAGCGCCGAGGCGATCACCACCGCCTGCACCACACTGTCCACGCGCAGCCCGGCCTCGTGCTCGACGAGCAGCGCCCAGCCGTACGCGCCCAGCACCGTGGCCATGGCCACGGCCGTCGTCCGGAGGTGCGTTCCTCGCGGATCAAAGTGCAGCGCACGGCGTGTCGACCTCAGAAAACTACGCAACACGTAGAATCACCCCCAAGGAGACCGCTGGAGCAAGCCATCTGGAGTCGAACCCTCCAGCCGAATAATAAGTGATACCTTAGCAATGTGATGGGAGAGCGAACAGAACACGAGGACGCGGAACGATCCTGGTCCGAGGCGCGCGACGGCCGGGCCTCCGCCGAGATCCGCCAGGGCGTCATCCGGCTCGCCCGCAGGCTGAGCGCGGAGCGCCCCGCGGACGGGCTCAGCCTCAACAAGAGCAGCGTCCTCGGCCATCTGCGGCGCAACGGCCCGATGTCGGCCGGCGCGCTGGCCGCCGCGGACCATCAGCAGCCGCAGTCCCTGACCCGGGTCTTCGCGGACCTCGAACAAGAGGGCCTGATCAGCCGGACACGCGACACGCAGGACGGGCGGCAGCGCGTGGTGGAGCTGACCGAGGCGGGCCGTGCGGCCCTCGCCCGTGACATGGCCCAACGCGACGCCTGGCTCGACATCGCCCTCGTCGAGCTCACCGAGACGGAGCGTCAGGTCCTCGTGCTCGCAGCCCGTCTGATGAACCACCTCGCCGATTCCCCGGCCGCCGTGTCCGGATCCACGACCCGACCCCACTGACGGAGGCTCCCGTGTCCTGGCCCGACCACGCCATCTGGTGGCACGTCCACCCCCTGAGCTTCCTCGGCGCGGAGCCGAACGCCCTGCCCGCAGGCGCACCCGTGCGGCACCGGCTGCCGGTCCTCGTCGACTGGGTCGACCACCTGGTGAGGCTCGGCTGCAACGGCCTCGCCCTGGGGCCGGTCTTCGCCGCCGAGACCCACGGCTACGACACGACCGACCACTTCCGCGTCGATCCGCGCCTGGGCACCGAGGCCGACCTGACCGAACTGATCGACCGGGCCGCGTCGCGCGGGGTCCGCGTCCTGCTCGACGGCGTCTTCAACCACGTCGGAAGGTCCTTCGCACCCTTCGCCGACGTGGCACGGCGCGGTGCCGCCTCCCCGTACGCGGACTGGTTCGTCCCCGAGGGCGACGACTTCCGGACCTTCGAGGGGCACCGTCATCTCGTCACGCTGAACCACGCGTCCCCCGCGGTCGCCGACCATGTCGTCGACGTCCTCGGCCACTGGCTCGATCGGGGTGTCGCCGGCTGGCGGCTGGACGCGGCCTACGCGGTGCCCCGGCCCTTCTGGCGGACCGTCACGGACAGGGTCAGGTCACGTCATCCCGGCGCGTGGTTCAGCGGCGAGGTCATCCATGGCGACTACGCGTCGTACGTCGTCGAGGGCGGACTGGACACCGTGACGCAGTACGAACTGTGGAAGGCGATCTGGAGCGCGCTCAACGACCGCAATCCGCACGAACTGGCCTGGGCGCTCAAGCGTCACAACGCCATGCTCGACACCTTCGCCCCGCAGACCTTCGTCGGCAACCACGATGTCACCCGCGTCGCCAGCCGGCTGGAGGAGCCCCGTCACCTGGCGCACGCGCTCGCCGTGCTCTTCACCGTCGGGGGAACGCCTTCCGTCTACGCGGGAGACGAGCGGGCCCGGGAGGGTGTCAAGGAGGACCGGGTGGGCGGGGACGACGCGATTCGTCCCGCGTTCCCTGCCACCCCGGCGGATCTCGGCGCCGAAGGGCTGGCCGTGCAGCGGCTCCACCAGACCCTGGTGGGCGTGCGTCGCCGCCACCCCTGGCTCGTACGTGCCCAGACCCGGGTCCACAGCCTGGACAACACCGTCCTCAGTTACACCCTCGCCGCGCCCGACGCCGGTTCCACTCTCGCGGTCGCCCTGAACTTCGGAGCCGGTCCGGCGACCGCCGGCATTCCGGCCGCAGCGTGGACGTCCCTCGCCGGTGACGCCTCCGTCGATTCCGCCACGGGTACGGTCTCGCTCCCCCCGGCGGGCTGGTTCATCGCCACGACACCGGGAAGCCACGACTGATTCCGAGCCGGCCGACCCCCGTTTCCCCACAGCGACCATGGCGAGGAATCGAGGGTCGTGCGCCCGTCATGACAACAGGGCGCACAAGAAATGGGTTCACATTGTTGAAATGTTCTCGGAAGTCGATTTCGGACAGACGAATCACGCGGCGTCCGCACCGAATGCGCGAGCCCATGCATTGCGCCAGAGCGTGAGTCGACGCCCATGCTGTCCACATGCCTGTACATAGGCGACGAGCAGTTCCTCCGACGGCATACGAAAACCGGCCAGAATGTCGGCGACCGTGCTGCGCGGCAACGGTCCTGCCCCGAGATCGCGGGCTTTCTTCTCCATTTCGCGCAAGGACGGCTGGCCGGCGGCGAGCCGTGCCTGGTGCATCGCTTCGAGGAGGTGGGCCGGGTGGTACACGAGTTCCAGTCTGCGTCCGGCGCGTGGCGCGGACGCGACCTCGCGGCCGTCGGGGGCGTGGCCGGATCGCCGCGCCGCCTGCTCCCAGCGCAGCCGGGCCTCGCGCCGCGTGGCCCCGCAGACCTGGGCATACGCTTCCACGACATGGCGACGGGGCAGGAAGGTGCCACGGTCGGCGCGGGAGAGGGTGACGGCGGAACAGGCGGGATCCGCGATCCGCAGCCCCTCGGTGAGCTCCGCCATCTGCCGGTAGGTGAGTCCGGATCGCTGGCGCAGCGAGCGCAGCCATTGAGCCAGTTCATAACACTGCGCGGATTGCGGGATCGGTGTTCGGCTCCGCCCCACCATTGCCCCCTGGATGTCGAGACTGCCGGACGCGTGACGCGTCCGAGGGTATGTCGATCGACGAAGCCCACTGATCCGGTCGATGCCGGGACCCGGGCATTGCGCACCACTGGGAGGGCCCGTTCTGGTCTTTACTCGGGCTCACATAGATCGACGCTATGGATGGCCTCGATGAAGAGTCAAGGAGGCTTTACTTTACTTTACTCTGCATGGGGATCCCTTTCCTTTCGGTGGATTTTTGGTTCATTTTGTCCGAGAAGCGGAGTACTGGGATCCGTGCGTCGACATGGGGTTTTACGCGAGCGTCTCCCAAGCGGCCCAGTGGGTGTCCCGAATCCTGCTGCATAACGGCCTTGCTGGCTCATTCGCCGCTCTGGTGACATGGATTTGCCCGGCCGGAGGTGCCAGCCGGTCCTGCTCCTGTCACATCTACGGAGGAATGCAATGACCACCGTGTCGAATGCCGCCCAGGTCGAAATCATCGAGCTGCTCAAGGAGATCAAGCCGGGCATAGCCGACCAGGCGATCGAGCCCGGACAGTCCGTGGTCGAGGACCTGGGCCTCGACTCGCTGGACCTGCTGCAGCTCGCCCGCCGCATCAACCGCCGCTTCGGCGTCGAGTTCGACCTCGACCAGTGGAACGCCGAAGCCGACGAGCACCACCGCAGCATCGCCTCGATCGTGGCCGTCGTGGCCGCCGGCAGTCGTGCCTGAGCCGGCCGCGGCCGCCCGCGTCGCGCTCGTCACGGGTGGTTCCCGCGGGATCGGCGCCGCCGTCTCGTACCGCCTCGCCGCCGACGGACTCACCGTGCACCTCGTCTGCCGCAGCGCCCTGGACGCCGGACGCCGTGTGGTCAAGGAGATCGAGGCAGGCGGCGGCCGCGCGGTCCTGCACCAGGCGGACATCGGCCACGAGGCCGAGGTCGAGGACCTGGTCGAGCGGGTGACCGCACAGGAGGGCGCCCTGCACGTCCTGGTCAACAACGCGGCCGTGATCGACGACCAGCTCCTCGCGGTGACCCGCACCGACCGCTGGGAGAACGTCCTGCGGACCAATCTCACCGGCCCCTTCCTCACCAGCAGGGCGGTCCTGCCGACGATGCTGGACCAGGGCTGGGGCCGCGTCATCAACATCTCCTCCAACTCGGCCCGTACCCCGGGACCGGGACAGAGCGCCTACGCGGCGTCCAAGGGCGGCCTCGAAGCCCTCACCCGCGCCCTGGCCGTCGAGGTCGGACGCAAAGGCATCCGGGTCAACTGCGTGGCGCCCGGCAAGGTCCGCACCGAGATGACCGCGGCCGTCGCCGACCAGCTCGGCTCCGACAGCGACGGCACCCGCTGGGGGCTGCCCGAGGACATCAGCGGACTCATCGCCTTCCTCGCCCGTGACGAGGCGGACTACATCCAGGGCCAGACGTTCACCGTGGACGGCGGCCGCATGGTCATGCGCAGCCCGGGCCGGCGATCCCGGTGAACCAGGGGCGAACGGAGGAACAGCCGTGGGGGCCGTGAAGTACTGGGAGGACCTGGCACACGCACCGGTGCGCCGGTTCGGACCCGTGGTGTTCGGCGGCGCGCTGCTCGACCAGCTCCTCGACCTGATGGGGGAGAAGCACCCGGTGCACGACAGCGACGACTTCGCCCGGGGCACCGACCGCCGGCAGCGCATCGTGCCCGGAGGCTTCATCCACTCCATCACCTCGGGCTGGGTGGTCCAGCACGGCTCCCCGGCCGCCATCGTCGGCCTGCGCAGGCTGAGCTGGGACTTCGTCAGGCCGCTGTACCCCGACACCCCGTTCTGGTTCACCACCGCCACCGACCGGGCCGAGGAGATCGACGACCGGATCGGCCTGGTCGAGACCACACGCCGGGTGTTCGACGAGAACGACCGGACGTACGCCATCGGACGCATGAGCGTCGTCGTGCTGCGGCACGCCGCGCAGCGGACCGCAACCGTGGAAAGGGTTCAGTGATGGACAGTCAGTATCAGCCCCTCAAGGGGCGCGTGGCCCTGGTGACCGGCGGATCGCGCGGCATCGGCGCGGGCATCACCCGCAAACTCGCGGCCTGGGGAGCCACCCTGGCCATCAACTACGTCGACCGGGAGGGCCCGGCCAAGGAACTCGCCGAAGAACTCGGCGAGCAGGGTACGGAAGTGACCCTGCACCGCGCCGACCTCAGCGAGCCCGCCGAGATCGAGAACCTGATCACGGAGATCGGCGAGATCCACCAGGACCTCCACATCCTCGTCCAGAACGCGGCCGCCACCAAGTTCGCCCGGCTCACCGAAGCCTCCCTGGGCGACTGGCAGTTCGTGCAGGACACCAACTCCCGGGCCACCTGGCTGCTCGCCAAGCACGCTCTTCCGCTGATGCGTGAGCGCGAGGGAGCCCGTTTCATCACGATCACCAACTCCACGACCACGCGCATCATCCCGCGCGCCGGGCTCTTCGCCGCGGCCAAGGCGGGACTCGAGGCGCTGACCGACTACCTCTCCTTCGAGCTGGCGCCGTACGGCATCGTCGCCAACTGCGTACGCCCCGGACTCGTCCAGACCGGCGTCTTCAAGGTCCGCCCCGACTTCGCCCACGGCGTCACCAAGGAACTGTCCGTCTCCCCGTGGCCCGGGGACCGCATGACCACGCCGGAGAACAGCGCCGACGTGGTCGCCCTGCTCTGTCTGGAGGAGGCGTCCTGGATCGCCGGGCAGACCATCACCGTGGACGGCGGATACCGCCTGTGGGGCGGCATCAGCGGCGGAGGCCGGCGTGCCGAGTGAACGCGTCACCGCGGAGGCCGCCGGCGTGACGGGAGAACGCGCCGGACGGCCGGACCGTCCCGACATCGTGGTCACCGGGATCGGCGTGATCTCCCCGGCGGGCCTCGGCGCGGCCCGGCTGTGGGAGGCCATGGCGGCGGGCAAGACCTTCTTCGACACCGGCGGCCACGACGGGCCCGCCCCCGCACTGCCGTGGCCGTCGGCCTCCGTCGACACCACGGAGATCACCTGGCCCGCCGGCCGTGACTGGGCCAACGCCGGCAAGTACGCCAACCAGTCGGCCCGTTGGGCCGTCGCCGTCGCCCGCCAGGCACTGGAACAGGCCGGGATCACCGGCGACACGGAGGACGTACGCGGCGGCACCGTCATGGCCGTGGGCAGCAGCAGCGACGAACTGAGCGACGTCATCCCGCAACTCGCCTCCCGCTTCCGCAACGACCCCAGGCCCCTCGCGAAGTTCCTCCACGACGAGGTTCCCGACTACTCCTACATCCGCGGCATCCCCTCCCAGCTGGGCCAGTTCGTCTCCATGGCCAGCGGATTCCGGGGCTCCAACGTCGCCGTCTACGGCGAGTCCGCGGCCGGCGGCACGGGCGCACTGGCCCTGGCCGTACGGCTGTTGGAGAGCGGCGAACTCGACCGGATGCTCGTCGTGGGCGTCGGAGCGCCCCTCACGATCACCGCGATGGCAGCCTTCGACCAGGACGACCCCCTCGGCACACGCGCCACCGCGGGTGCCGGACCCTTCGACGCCGACAGGTCGGGGACCCTGCTCGGCCAGGGTGCCGCCGCCGTCCTCCTGGAGCGCGCCGACACCGCGCGCGGCACGGCCCGCGCCCGGCTCGCCGGCTGCGAGGTGCTGGTCGCCGCCGACGTCGCGGCCTCCGCGGAACTCGCCGTCGACACCGTACTCGCCGACGCGGACACCACACCCACCGTCTGGTGGGCGCACGGCGCGGGCTCCGGCCGCCTCGACCGCGTGGAGACCCGGGCGGTACTGCCCCGCGTCGGCAGCCTGCCCGTCACCGGCTCGAAAGGCACCATCGGCAACGCCTTCGAATGCTCGGCGCTCATCGACACCGCACTGGTCGTGGAGAGCCTCGGACGCGGCGCACTGCCCCCCGTGGGCCTGCTGCGCCGCCCCGACCCCGGACTCGGCGGTCTCGACCCGGTCATGGGGGAGACCCGCCCCCTGGGACCGGCGCCGACCGCGCTGATCACGGCGTTCAACCAGGGACAGCACTCGACGGCGGCCGGAGCCCTCGTCATCGCATCGACGCACGGGATCACGGCCGACGACGGGAAGGCAGGGGCATGAGCGACGACATCGTCATCACCGGCATGGGGGTGATCACCCCCGTCGGAGGGGACGTCGAGACGTTCTGGTCGGCCAACCTCGAAGGCCGCTCCGGAGTGGTCCGCGAAGAGCGGATGGACACCACCGGACTGCCCTGCGGCTGGACGGCCGGGCTGATCCCGGAGGACGTCAAGGCGAAGGTCGCCGCCGGCTACGGCGCACCCGACAGGTCCTGGGGCGACTCCCTCATGCTCGCCTCGGTGGACCAGGCGCTCGGCGACGCCCGCCTCGACGAACTGCCCGCACAGGACGGGCCCGCCGCCCTGGTCTACGCCCGCGTGTGGCCGGGCCCCACCGGCTCGTTCCCGCAGGACTACATCACCCACATGGAAGACCTCGCCGAACGCTACGACCGGATCGGCAACGAACCCTCGGCCGTCCTCGAATCCCTGCGCGGCAGGCATCTCCCGCCCGAGACACGGGACTTGTCGGCCTATCCGACCGAGATCGCCGACCGCCTCGGGACGGCCGTCATCCCCGTCCGCCTGGAAGCCACCTGCTCCGGCGGCCTGCGCGCCATCGCCGAAGCCGCACGGCTGCTGCGCTCGGGACGCGCGCAGTACGCGGTGGTGTCGGCGGCCGTCTCCCGCAACACACCGTACGTACTCTCCCAGTACGGCCAGCTCATGGCGCTCTCGCGCTGGAAGGGCGACCCCGCGCTGGCCTCCATGCCCTTCGACAAACGCCGTACGGGCATGGTCATCAACGAGTCGGCGGGCGCCCTCGTCCTGGAGACCGCCGAGCACGCCGCCCGGCGCGGGATGACACAGCCGTACGCCGTCATCGGCGGCTGGGGCCTCGCCGTGGACACCCGCCACATGACCGCTCCCAGCGTGGACATGATCGAACGCGTCATGCGGACCGCCCTCGAACAGGCCGACACGCACCCGGACGACGTCGACACCGTCAACGCCCACGGCACCTCCACCCGCCTCAACGACGTCACCGAAGCCCGAGCACTGCACCGGCTCTTCGGCGAACGGATGGCCGACCTCGACGTCAGCGCGGTCAAGTCCCTGACGGGGCACGGCTCCGCGGCCTCCGGAGTGGTGGAGACGGCGGCGGCGGCCCTCACGATGTGCCGGGGGGTCATCCCGCCCGTCACGACCTCCACCGAGCCCGATCCCGCCTGTGCCGTGCGCACCTCCCTCACCCCGGTCCGGCGACCGGTCGCCACCGTGCTGAAGAACTCCTTCGGCTTCGGCGGCCAGTACGCCTCGATGCTCTTCCGGCGGCCCGCCACGCCACGGCCGGCACCCCAGCCCGCATGAGCACGGTGGACCGGCTGCAGTACGAGACGGCCGAGCCCACCCGACCGCACCGTGGCACCGTCGTGTGGCTGCACGGCATCGGCCAGGCGCCGGGTGATCTGATGGCCGTGACCCAGCGGTTCCGGCTCGCCGAGGCGGGAGTGCGCGGAGTGTTCCCGCGCGCACCCGTCACGGCTCCCAGCCTGCTCAGCGGCCTGGCGGTGCCGTGCTGGTTCCCGCAGAACCTCCTCGCGATCGACCGGATCGACGTCGAGGGACTGCTGGCGGCACACCGGCCGCTCACGACGCTGCTGGAGGCGGAGGCCGACCGGATCGGTGCCGGGCGGATCGTGCTCGCGGGCTTCTCCCAGGGCGCCACGGTCGCCCTGACCATGGCCCTCACGTACGCCCGACGGCTGGCGGGCGTGGCACTGTACGCGCCCTTCATGCCTCCCGACCTGCCCGCGCTGCTCCCGACCGGCCGGCCCGCGCCCGCCAACAGCGGCCTGCCCGTGTGGATCGGGCACGGGGCCAGGGACTGGGTCGTCCCCGAGCGCAGCGGCGCCGTGCTGAGGGACCTGCTCACTTCCTGGGGGCACCCGGTGACCTGGCAGCGCTATCCAGGCGGGCACGAACCGTTCGCCGGGGTACGGGCGTCGCTGCCCGTCTATCTGAGCGACGTCCTGGACGTCCACGTGCCGCAGGCTCCCGGGACGGGACCGGCGGCACACGCCCGCTGACCGGGGCTCCGGCACGGGTTCCGTACCGCCCGGACTTCCGGAACCGACCTCCCCCTCCCGGTTCCGGAAGTCCGGGCCACCCGCACGCCGACCGGAAAGGTGTCCGCACCGATGTCACAGGAGTCCTCCCTGAGAACTGCTCACCGTACGGAGACCGTGCCGTTCGGCGTCGGCCTGCTCTTTCCCGGTCAGGGAGCCCAGCGCCCCGGCATGGGTGAGCCCTGGCGCGACAGCCCGCACTGGAAAGTCGTCACACGTCTCTCCGAGATCTCTGGACAGGATCTCGGCCGGCTGCTTCTCGACGCCGGAGCCGAGCGGTTGACCCGCACCGACAGCGCCCAACTCGCCACCTTCACCCTGGAGATGGTGGTGCTCGACGCGCTGCGCGCGGCGGTGGGTGGCCTGTCGCCCGCGGTGTGTGCCGGACACAGCCTCGGCGAGTACGCCGCCCTGACCGCCGCCGGGGTGCTCGACCCGGAGGACGGCGTACGACTGGTCGCCGAACGCGGGGCGGCCATGGAAGAGGCCAACCGGCTCACGCCCGGCACCATGGCTGTCCTCGTCGGCACCGACATCGTGCCCAGGGCGCAGCGACTCGCCGCCCGGATGCGTTCCCTGCGCCGGGCCCAGGTGTGGGTCGCCAACGTCAACGGCGCCGAACAGGTCGTGATCTCCGGCACCGTCGAGGCGGTGGCCGCGCTGGCCGATGAGGCCACCCGCGACGGCGCACGCGCGATCCGCATCCCGGTCGGCGGCGCGTTCCACACCCCTTTGATGGCTCCGGCCGCCGAGCGCCTGTCCGAGGCCGTGGACCGCGCTCCCCTTCACCCCGCGCGCTGCTCGGTGATCGCGAACGTCGACGCCCGCGCCCACCTCCACGATCACGAGCAATGGCGAGCGAGAATGCTCCGTCAGCTCGTCACGCCGGTGCGCTGGGCCGGCTCCATGCGCACGCTCGCGGCCACGGCCCGCGGCCGTCTCCGCCTCATCGAGGTCGGCCCCGGCTCCACGCTGGCCAACCTCGCCCGCAGAGCCCTGCCCGACGCGGTCCCGGTCCGCTCCGTCGCGACTCCGGAACAGGTGGAGGCTCTTGCCGCCGAGTGGTGGCCGTGACCGAGGCCTCCGACGTGCGGCTCCGGACGCCTGTGACAACTCCGTCCACACCGCGAACTTCCGGAGCCACGAGGGTAGTTCGCGGTGGTGTGCGGTGGCGCGGGGATCAGCAAACCTGTCCGTGAAGGCGAAGGTCATGGCAGACTGCTCGGCGTTCAGGGGGTCGATGAGGCGTGAGACGTGAGCGCACCGCGGTCTGCTCCGACCGTGCGCGATGCGGTGCCGGGCGTACGGCCGCTTCAGCGGTGACGGATGAATCGCCGAATCCCCGCGTCTTACAGGTGAGTTGCCCGCGCGCCGCTCCGCCGTACCCGGAAGTGCCCGGGTCCCTCTCCCACCTCCCGCCCTCCCCCGTCCCGGACACCGTCGGCATCACCGGCCTCGACCCTGCCGGTGCGGCGAGGAGCGCGAGCGAGTCCCCCGTGCCGCGAAGGGTTTCGCCGCACCGCGACGAAGTCCGCCCGAAACGCGTGATGTCCGGCCGGACGAGTGTCCAAGCCAAGCCCACACGACGTGACCGGGGAGTCCCTGGTGACGTCCGCAAGGAGACAAAGACCATGAAGCACGCCGTGAACGCCGCCGCAGAGCTGGGAACCCAGGGGTGGAGCAAGCCTTGGAGCGCCGGCGGCGACGACGGCTGCGTCGAGATCAAGGAACTCGGCGGCGGCGTCGTGGCGGTCAGGCAGGCGACCGACCCGGACGGCCCAGCCCTCATCTGTGCCTCCTCGGTCATCGCCGAGTTCGTCGGCGGTGCCAAGGAGGGACGAGCGGACTTCCTCGTCGCCTGACGCGCGTCCGCCGGACACCGGTGCCCGGCACCGACCCGACCCTTTCCCACGATCATGCCCGGAGCGGCGGAGGACCGAAGTGACAGACACCGGAACAGGCGCGGACGAGATCGACACCAGCAAGCCCCAGTCGGCGCGCATGTACGACTACTTCCTGGGCGGAAAGGACAACTACCCCGTCGACTGGGAGGCCGCCGAGCAGGTCATCTCCTTCTTCCCCGCGGTCAGGGAAATGGCCCGTACCAACCGGGACTTCATGCATCGCGCCGCCCGCCTGCTGGCACGGCGGGGAATCCGCCAGTTCCTCGACATCGGCACCGGGATCCCGACGGAGCCGAACCTCCACCAGATCGTCCAGGCCATCAGCCCCTCCGCGCGCGTGGTGTACGCCGACAACGATCCGATCGTCCTGCGGCACGCGGAGGCGCTCCTGCACAGCGACCCGCAGGGACGCACCGCGTACATCCAGGCCGATGCGCAGGAGCCCGAGAAGATCCTGGCGGCGGCACGGCAGACCCTCGACTTCGACCAGCCGGTCGCCCTGTCGATGGTGGCCCTCCTGCACCTGGTGGGGGACGAGGACGACCCGTACGGCATTGTCAGGGAGCTCGTCGGCTCCCTCGCTCCCGGAAGCCACCTGGCGCTCTCCCACGCGACGGGAGACTTCGACCCCGAAGCGTGGGAGCGGGTCGTCGAGGTCTACCGCAAGGGTGGAACGACGGCGCAGGTCCGGTCGCGCGAGGAGTTCGCCGGGTTCTTCACCGGACTCGAACTCCTCGACCCCGGCATCGAACTCGCCGCCCGGTGGAATCCCGAGGGAGAGCGGGCGCGCACCGAGGGCGAACAGATCCCGCTGTACGTGGGCGTCGCGCGCAAGCCGTAATGCGCGCGGTCCTTGTTTCCGGGGCCGGACGGCCTCTCCCGAAAGGCTCCGGAATCGGGCATGATGAGGCATCCGTACCGGTCAAGTGACCTTACGCCGTTGTCGGACTGAACCGCTCACCGCTCCCGTACGTCGAGTGAATGTCGCCCCGCCCCACCCGTCACGCTGCCCGGTCACGCCCGCCCGGAGATGCGCGCGGGTGGCGCCGCGACAGCAGCAATGTCTCAGCCTGGGGAGGAAATGCAGTGGCGCCGGTGCTTGTTGGACGCGAAGGACTACTGGCCGGAGAACGGATACCGGTGATCGGCACCCGGGTCACGTTCGGACGCAACCCCGAGAACACCGTCGTCGTCTCCAGTCTGAGCGTGTCGCGCTTCCACGCGGAAATCGTCCTGGACGACACCCAGGGCTACGTTCTGCGCGACTGCGGCAGCAGCAACGGCACGCTGGTCAACGGCGAGGAGATCGACTCCCGGCTCCTGAAGCCCGGGGACGACATCACCATCGGCGACCAGGAGTTCCGGTTCGAGGTCGCCGACGCCATGGAGACGATCATGGCGCTCTCCCTGCCCAGGTCACTGACCCACGGCGACGAGGAGATGGAACGCGGGCCGGTGCTGCGGGTCACCATCGCGGGCGGAGGCCCCGTCGGCCTGTCGCTCGCCCTGCTGCTGGAGCACTTCCTCGGGGCCCAGGTGGACATCACCGTCTACGACAGCCGGTGGCGAAAGCAGGGCCGCAAGATCGTCTGGAAGGACGCGAGCCAGGGCAATGTGCGGCGCCAGCAGGTGGTCACCGTACAGAGCCGCCAGTACCTCAGCCTGCCCGCGGAGGTGCAGGCCCGGCTCTTCGACCCGGACAGCTACACCGAGATGTGGCCGTCGGGTCCCGACTCCATCGGCGACCACCACCCGCGCAACATGCGCATCGCCTACATCGAGGACCGGCTCCTGGAGGTGGCGAACGAGAAGCGGAGCCGCATCCAGCTCGTTCCCGCCCGGTTCAGCGTCGAGGAGCAGCGGGAGGGGGTGGCCGGCCGGCACGTGCTGGCGATCTGCGACGGCGGGCGGTCGCACACACGCGAGCACTTCGCCGCCAAGTTCGGCAAGGCGGACGAATCCATCTACTCGCTGAACGACCGCCATCTCCAGGACGTCGTCCTCGGCCTGCGGGTGAAATCCGCTCTGGCCGACCCCATGGCCGTCCTGCTGACCGTCGGGCAGAACCGGTTCCTGCTCAACTCCCTGCGTGGCGAGGGTTTTCTCAACATGCGCCTGACGGACGCGGAGGCCGCGGAGGTCGTCGGCATCGATCCGGTCCGCCGCGTCTTCGAGGAGTGCATCGCCTCTCGCCCCTGTCTGATGGGGCGCGACGAGCACGGCGACTTCCGGTGCTCCACGCACAGCACGCTGTTCCTGCCGGCCCTCATCAGGGGCTCCGCCCTCTGGAAGCGGGTGGGCGAGGGGCTGCGCCTGTTCGGCGTCGAGCCCGGGGAGCTCAGCGCGGTCACGTCGTTCCGACTGAGCATGGTGCAACGCCCGCGCTTCACCGCCGAGTTGCTGCCGCCTACGGCCAACTCCCCGGGCACGTACGGATTCCTGCTGGGCGACGCCGCCAACGCCATCCACTTCTGGCCGGGCCGGGGACTCAACAGCGGCCTGGCCTCGGCGATCTCGCTCGCCCGGTCCCTCAACGGCGCCTGGAACGGCAAGCCCTTCCGGGACGCGGACTTCCTGCGCCACGAGGCCGCCATGTCGATGCTCCAGTACCGCCACAAGAGCCGCGCCTGGAAGGCGATGGTGACCACCGACGACAAGGGTGCCACCTGGGCCATCAAGGACATCATCGCGCACGGCATCGACGGAATCGCCGAGGAGCCGGACCGTGAGGCCGACACCGCGACGCTCCTGGAGCGGCTGCGCGGGATCCGTACCCGCCTGGCGACGCGGATGTCCGGCCTGCCGGACGACGAGGCGATCCTGGAACGGCTGGGAACCCTGGAGGACCGGACGCTCCGCATGCTGGTGCTCAGCGGCGCCTGGGACACCCTCACCATGGGGGGCGAGGAGGTCGACATCGACATCTTCTACGGCCCGGACTCCGCCGCCGCCGCGGCGGCCGTCGAGGCCCTTGATCCGACGGCCCCCGCCGATCCGAGGGCCCCCGCTGATCCGACGGCCCCCGCAGATCCGGCGGTGGCCGCGGGCTGACGCTTCTGACCGGGCGGGCTGACGCTCCTGACCGGACGGGCTGACGATCGCCGTCCGGGCGGGCTGACGATCCCCGTCCGGACCGGTCGGCCACGGGCGTCCATGCGGGCGGATGACCGGCGTTCCGTACCGCGTCCCGTACCGCGTCCCGTACCGGTCGACCAGGCGCGTCCGCGGTCGCTTGCCCTCCGCCGGCCGGCGGACAGCGAGGGTAAAGTGAGCGGCCAGTCCCATGCCACCGGAGCCCACGAAGGCAAGACCATGCGGGAGCGAACGAGCGTGCCCAGCGAGCGGGAGCCGGGCGCCCCGGTGGTCGGTCGAGCCGCCCGGGCCGCGGCGACGAGACAGCAGATCGTCGAGACGGCCCAGCGCTTGTTCGCCGGCCGCGGCTACCAGGCGACCTCGTTGCAGGCCATCGCCGACGAGATGGGACTGACCAAAGCCGCGGTCTACTACCACTTCCGGACCAAGGCGCAGATCCTCCAGGCCTCGCTCGATCCGGCGGTGGAGGAGATGACCGCACTCCTGGACGAGTTGGCGGGCATGGCGTCACGCCAGGAGAAGCTGGACGCGTTCGCGGTCGGCTGGGCCGACTTCCTGGTGCGCAACCGCGAACTCGGGACCACGCTCCTGCATGATCCCGAGATCCGGGCCGCCAGCATCTACGCCGAGAACGACGCGCGCAGGCGGCGCGTTCTGCGGGTGTTGTTCGGCAGCTCGCCCACGCCCGCGGAGCGCATGGCCTATGTGATGTGCCTGTGGATGGTGGAAGGTCTCGGTGAACTGTCCGACCTCTCGGACGACGACCTGAGGGCCACCTTGCTCCTGACCGTCCGAGGTCTCCTCGCCGTCCCGGAAGCCTCGGGCGCCCAGCAAGTCCCGGGGGCCTCAGGGGCTTCAGGGGGTGACGGGGCCCATTGACGCTCCACTGTGATGTGGCGTTTCGATGCGGTGCCCGATTTGGCTAGCCGCTGGCTAGTGAGTGGCTGTTCATTGGTAAAGTGAATGTCCGGCGGGCGGTGTCACCCCCGGCGGAACACCCCCGAGCTTGTCCCCTGGAGCCCTGACCGCGATGACGACGACCGCCACGACCTCCGCCGCCACGCCCGACCCCGAGGAGCCGCACGCGGTCTGGCGCGTCCTCACCGAGCGTGCGCGAACAGGCAGCCACCCCGGAGCGCGCGCCGACGGGCATCGCGTCGCTCTGGCCGTCGAGGGCGGCGGAATGCGCGGCATAATCGCCGGCGGGATGGCCCTGGCTCTCCATGAACTCGGACTGACCAACAGCTTCGACGCCGTCTACGGCGCCTCCGCCGGTGCCGCCTCCGCCGCGTGGCTGCTGAGCACGAGCCCGCAGTCCCTGCGCTTCTGGGCGGTTCCCAAGTACGCCAGAACACTCATACGGCGCTCCAACCCGCTGCGCGGCAGACCGCTCGTGGACCTGCACGCCTTCTACGAGGTGCTCTACCGCTACGGCGACCAGGACTGCGCGCCGATGGACTTCGACTCCATCCTCGCCAGCGGTATCGAGTACCACCCACTGGCCACCGACGCCGAGACCGGGGAGTCGACCGACCTGCGGCCCTTCATAGTCGACGCCGCGGAACTGCGCCTCGCGCTGCGGGCCAGTGCCTCCCTGCCCCTTCTGGCGGGCGAACCGGTGACGCTGCGCGGACGCCGGTTCTACGACGCGGGCGTCTCCGAGTCCATTCCCTACCGGACCGCGCTGGCCCAGGGGGCGACCCACGTCATGGTGCTGCGTTCGCGGCGCGCGACCGACGTCGCGCGACCGTCGCGCTCCGCCCCGCTCATCGCCAGGACGGTGCTGCGGCGTGAGCCCGCGGCCCTGCGGCAGGTGTTCCTCGACCGCGAAACGCGGCTGGCCGAGGACGACGCCCGTCTGATCGACCACGCGGCCGTCGTCTCGATCCGACCCGCCCCGGATTCGCCGACCGTCAGCCGTCTGGCACGCGAGGGCGACCTCCTCGAAACCGCACTGGAAGCGGGCCGCACCGCCGTGCACGACGCCTACGGCCACCTGTACGGCACGTGAGCGTTCGGGCTTCGCCCGCCGGAGCCCTCGACGAGGCACACGTGATCGTCTGATAGTATTGATCTTGAGCCGATCGGGAGAGGTTGCCCCGGTCAGCGATGCGTTGGTGGTCCAAGGAAAGACGCCCCGCTTCCTGCGGGGAAATGCAGGTGCAAGGCCTGCCCGGCGCTCCATGAAGACCCTGTCCCGTTCCCTACGGGACAGGGTCTTTTTCTTCTGCCCGACGCCACGGTGAACGCGGCGGAGCCGATGTCCCTCGCCAAGGTCACCAGTTGCCGGGAGCGGTCCCGGTGTGGGCGACTTCTTCGCATACTGAGGGGCATGGCCATTTATGACACGCTCGGCGCGACGTACGGCCGGACCCGGCAGCCGGATCCGCGGATTGCCAGACAGGTGCATGCGGCGCTCGGGGACGCCAGGACGGTGATCAACATAGGGGCGGGCACCGGTTCCTACGAACCGGAGCAGACGGTTCTCGCCGTCGAACCCAGCCAGATCATGATCGCCCAGCGGCCGCGCGGTTCCGCGCCCGCCGTGTGCGCGGTCGCCGAACATCTTCCGTTGCGTGACAACGCCGCCGACGCCGTCATGGCACTGCTGACCGTCCACCACTGGACCGACCTCGCGGCGGGCATCGCCGAACTCCGCCGGGTCGCACGCCGCCGTATCGTCATCCTGACCTGGGACCAGGAGATGTTCCGCGAGAAGTTCTGGCTCGTACGCGAATACCTCCCGCAGGCCGCCGCGTTCGACGACAACCGAGCCGTCCCCATCGCACGGTTGGAGGCGCTGCTCGGCGGGGCGCGGCAGGAGCCCGTCAAGGTCCCGCACGACTGCACGGACGGGTTCGGCGCGGCGTTCTGGCGCCGCCCCCACGCCTATCTCGACCCCCAAGTACGCGCCGGAATCTCCATGTTCGCCCAGACCGGCGAGGACGCCCTCGCACCGGGTCTGGCAGCACTCACCGAAGACCTCGCGACAGGCCATTGGCACCGGCGTCAAGCCGGCCTCCTCGCGCTCGACACCTTCGACGTCGGCTACCGGCTCCTGGTGGCGGACGTCTGACCCTCGCGGGACACCCTGGCCGAGCGCTACGGCGAAACGTCACTGCCCGGCTCGGTGCCTGCCTCAGATCCGCGTCCGCGCCCGCCCGCCGATGGCGCCGTGGCCACGAGCCACCTGGTGCCGGCAGCCGATCCGGAACAGAGCGCCCGCCTCGCGGCTCGCGCGGCGCATCAGAAAGTGCGGGCCCCGCACCCGTCCGGGTCACCGGGCGCGCGGACCCGGCGGGCGGGCGGCAGGGTGATGGTGTCGCTGCCGGGAGCGGCGACGGAATCGCCGGCCGGACCGTCGCGTCGGTGGCCGCGGTCGCCGTCCCGGACTTGAGGCTCGCCTTCGAGTGCGTTCATCAGGAGGTTTCGTGCACGACATGCCGCTCCTCAAGAGCGTCGGCGAACTGCTGCGCCGACGGCACGGTTCCTCGAGCCGTGATCGCCAGGCGGCGTTGCCCGACGGGTTCACCCTGGACAGCGCGAAGGTCAGCGGGTTCACCGCCGGGACGCTCAGCGCCGAGGACGAGGCGAGCCTGGCCGACGAAATCGCCCGGCTGCTTCCTCATCACTGGGATCTCCCCACCAAGTCGGTGGAAGCGCTCACCCCGGTCGTCGACCACCTCGGAGGCCAGCAGCAGTTGATGGCCTGGCTGGACGGCCACCCCGGCCGACCGAGGCTGATCGCGCGGATCTACGTCCTTCTCGGCCATCTCGACCAGTACAGCGAGGACCCCGCGGTGCTCGAGGCCGTGCGGCAGGCCAGATCCCAGGACCCCTTCCCCGTCGCTCTGCGCGGCTATCTGACGCCGGATACGAACGCCGAGACCCTGGGCAGTCTCGCCTTCAGGGTCGAGGGACTCCTCGGCGACGACCGTGTGGACGATGCCGTCGCACTCGCCCTGGCGACCGCCGACTGGCTGCGCGGCGCGGCGGAGAACGCCGAGTCGCCGAGCGCCGATGTCCGCGAGATGGGCGAACTCATGGGCCATATGCACCGGGACATCAGCGAGGCCGCCGCGCGAGCCTGACCCGGTAGGGCGTACGAACGGCGAGTCCGCCACCGACTCGATCCGGTGCCGTACGACCGTTTGGCCACCTGTCCGTGGCGTTCCCGTGTCAAGATCCTCCACAGCGTCGGGCCCGAGCCGGACTGTGCGGTGCCTCCATTCGCCCGCATCGCCACGTCGGGGCGCCCGGTGCCGGTGGCCGTTCCTCCGCCCGCGGGGGTGGGGCGAGGCTGGGGAGAAAGGCATCGGATGAGCGCGCGTTTCGAGGAGATCGACTGGCAGCCGACGGCCATGGGCGACATCAGCCTGCGCCGTCGACGGGACCCGCTCTCGGGCGACGACGTGTACGAGGTGAAGCTCGGCGACGAGTACCTGATGTCCAGCCTCTTCACCACGGGGGAGATCGAGCTGACCCGGCTCGGCCTGGCGGAGCTGTCCGAGGGCCCGCTCGACGTCGTCGTGGGCGGCCTCGGCCTCGGATACACGGCCAGGACGGCCCTGGACGATCCGCGCGTGCGCTCGCTCATCGTCGTCGACACCCTGGCCGAAGTGATCGACTGGCACCGGCGTGGGCTCGTACCTCTCGGCGCCGGTCTGGCGTCCGACCCCCGGTGCCGGCTCGTGCGCGGGGACTTCTTCGCGATGACCACCGGCACACCGCGAGGCCTCGACCCCGACACCCCCGGCCGCCAGTTCCACGCGATCCTCCTGGACGTCGACCACTCGCCGCGCCATGTGCTGCACCCCGGCCACGCCGTGCTCTACACCCGAGCCGGTCTGACAGCCCTGACCGAACTGCTCCATCCCGGCGGTGTGTTCGCGCTGTGGTCGAACGACCCGCCGGACGACGAGTTCGGCTCGGTGCTCGCGGAGGTCTTCACGGACACCGCGGCGCACGTGGTGGACTTCGACAACCCGCTCCAGGGCGGGACCGCCACCAACACCGTCTACGTGGCCCGACGTCGCGACGACTGACACCACCCGGACCGGACGGCCGCCACCGCGCGGCCGGCTCTCAGACGGAGCCGGCCGCGGGGACCACGGGAAGCAGCGCCCGGCCCCGGTCCGGAAGGACCTGCGGTACACGTTCCAGGACACCGCCCGCGAAGACGTCGTACAGCGGCAGGGTCTCCAGGTGTACGTAGCCGATGTGGCAGTCGCACATGGTCAGGGGGCAGGGGCGCGGGGCGAGCGCGGCACGGTAGGAGCCGTCGTACAGCCGGCCCAGTTCGGCCCGCACGAAATGGCAGCGGCTCACCCTCCCCTCGCCGTCCACCGAGATGACCGACTCACCGGTACGGCAGGGCAGTCCCGCCGACCGGTGCGGATGGCGGCTGAAGGGAAACAGCGGGTCGAGCGCGGTCCACTCGTCCGCCTGCTCGTCGGTGTAGGTGTGTCCTTCGGCGGCGTTCACCCACAGGTACACGTGCTCCGGGAGCTCCGCGCGCAGTCTGCGCGCGGGTTCTCGGTGCTCCGGCAGACCGACGACGCCGACGCTGAAACGGACGCCCAGCTCGCCGAGCTCCCGGGTCTTGGCGACGAACCGCTCGTGCGGTGTCTGCCCCGGGTGGTACGTGCACCACAACGCCACCGTGTCCCGGTCCGCCGCCTCCAGCCAGTCGGTGCGGCAACTGAGGTTCGTCTGGACGGCCACCCGCTTGACGTGGGACCGGTGCGACAGTTCCACGAGGGCACGGCGGTACCAGGAGCGGACCAGCCCCTCGCCCCACGGGGTGAAGAGCACCGACAGCCGGTCCTCGCGCTGCTCGCCCGCCCACGCGGTGAACCGCTCCAGGGCCGCGCGGTCGGCCCGGAGCTGTGCGGTGGCGTCGCGGCGCTTCGCGAACGGGCAGTACGGACAGTCGTAGTCGCAGGACGCGAGCGGGCCGCGGTACAGGATCGTCAGGTCCACGGAAGCCTCACTTCGTCTCGTAGGCGGCCATGGCGTCCCGTACGGCCGGGGAGAAGAACTCGGGGCCTATCGCGTCCGAGTGGGCGAGTCCCTCCGCGGACAGACGGAGTTGGCCCTCGTCCCGGTCGGCGAGCCATCCCCGTGCCGCGAGGGTGCCGATCTCGGACGGGAAGTCGTCGTACGGATCCGATCCGAAGCGCAGCCGGTAGTCCGCGACGGGCAGGCCCTCCGTCTGGAGGAGCGACTGGAGCAGGTGCCGGCGCCGTGCCTCGTCCTCGTCGACACGGCGGCCGTGCAGCGCGTGCGAGAAGTCCTCGGTCGCGGTGTAGTCGTCGATGATGCCGCGGATCTCGCGCATCGACACGGCGTAGTCGAAGGAGTAGTGCAGCGTGGAGGTGTACGAACGGGCACCGCAGCCGAGGCCGATCATGCCGTCGGTCTGGCAGGCGTAGTCGTCAGGTCCCTGCGGAGGCGCGTCCGCCCGCCGGAACATGCGCATCGACACCTGCTCGTAGCCGTGGGCCAGCAGGTGGTCTCGGCCCTCCCGGTACCGGCGCAGCCGCTGCTCGTCCCACTCCAGGTCGGCCGTCCGCGCGTCGGAGTGCCGGCCGAGGCCCGTGAGGGGCCGGATGTAGAGGGGATAGAGGTAGATCTCCTCGGGCCGCCAGGCCAGGGCGGCGTCCAGCGAGTGGCGCCAACTGGCCGCGGTCTGGCCGTCGATGCCGTAGATCAGGTCGATGTTGAGGACGGGGACGGCCGCCTCACGGATCCGCGCGAGCGCCGCCTCCACGTCGGCGCGCCGCTGCGGACGTACGGCCGCACGGGACTCCTCTTCGACGAAGCTCTGCACCCCGAGGCTGAGACGGGTCGTGCCCCGTTCGACCAGGACCGCCAGCCGGTCGGCCGTGGCCGTGGAGGGCGAGGCCTCCACGGACAGCGGGATCGCGCGGAGATCGGCGCCCATCTCCCGCTCGGCGATGTCGCACAGCCGCTCCAGCTCGGCGGCCTCCAGGAACGTCGGTGTGCCGCCCCCGAACGCGGCGTTGGCGAAACGGGGGGTCTCCTCGTCGCCCAGTGCCTCCCGCATCGCGGATGCCTGGCGCCGCACCGCGCCCAGATAGCGTCCCGTCAGATCGCCGGGAGCCCCGATGCGGGTGAACAGGTTGCAGAAGCCGCAGCGGACCTCGCAGAACGGGACGTGCAGATACAGCGAGAGCGACCGCCGGGACTCGCCGGCCCACACGTCCTTGAGCGCGGGGCGCGGGGTGAGAGGCCGGTAGGAGGTCTTGTGGGGATAGGCGTACGTATAGCTCTGGTACGGGCGCGGCAGGCCGGTCGGGGCGGCCACGGGGGCGAGCGTCATACGGTCGGCTCCAGGAAGAAGTGGCGGTAGGGCACGGTCCACACGCTGTCGTGGCCGAGACGATGACCCGTGTAGCCGTCGTCTCCGTAGGCGGTGCCGTGGTCGGAGCAGACGATGGCGAAGCAGCGGCGGCGCGAGCTCATCGCGCGGAACAGCCGGCCGACATGGGCGTCGATGTACTCGAGGGCCGCCGCGTGGGTGACCCGGCTGTCGCCCGCCTCACGGGTGGCACCGGGCAGGTGGAACCAGTTCGGCTGGTGCAGCGCCGACGCGTTCAGGAACAGGAACAGCCGCTGCTCACCGGGAAGTTCGGCAACGATCTTCTCCGCCCGCGCGACCTGGGCCTCGAACGAGGTGGGCGACGCCACCCCGAACTCCGGCTCCCAGTGGCTCTCCTGGAAGAGACCGGGCAGTACGCCGCCGAGCGCGCCCTGCTTGTTGAAGAAGCCCACGCCCCCGACGCACACCGTGCGATAGCCGTGCGCGGCGAGGCCGGACACCAGGTCCGGGGTGTCGAAGACGAACGTGCGGTCCGCCGTCGTCTCGCTGCCCGCGAACCGCGCCGCGAACAGCCTGGGGTGCGGTCCCGGAGCGGCCGGGGTGGGCAGGAAGCCCGCGAACATGGCCTGGTGGGAGGCGTAAGTGAAGTTCCCCGGCGCGTGCCGCCGCTCCCAGGTGCCGCCGGGCAGATGGGCGGTCAGGTTCGGCAGGCGGCCGGCCGCGGCGAGTTCGGCGGCCACGTCGTAGCGCAGGGTGTCGAGGGTGAGCAGGAGCAGGTCGTCCCGTCCCACCACCTCGTTCATGTCCGGCGTCCCCGCCGGTCCGGGGGCGGAGGGTGTCAGGGCCGGTGCGCGGTCGGGATCAGGCTGAGGCATGTTCTGTCCTGGCAGGAGTGTCGAGCGGAAGTGCGGGTCGTACGGGGAAATGTTCGGGGGAGCGGGAACGGACCGCCGCGACCTGCGCCGCGTACGTGTCCAGGCCTTCCGCGCCGCTGCCCGGCAGGCCGGTCAGACGGGGGAGCAGGTCTCCGAAGGCGTTGACCTCCCCGACGGCGAAGCGGCGCCAGCCGACGGCGGGCAGCAGATCGACGCCCACGCACAGGGTGCCGGGAAAGCAGGCGGCGGCCCGTTCGCTGATCGAGAGGGCCTCCGCCCACCGGTCGCCGGCCAGTGCGCGCACGGCCGCGAGATCGCCGCGGGCACCTCCCAGATGCAGGTTCGTCAGAGGAGAACGGCTCGTACGGACCACGGCGTGGGTCGCGCGGCCGGCCACGACCACGACCCGCAGGTCGGCCGATCTGCCACCGAGCGACGCCTTCGGCACCCAGCGCTCGATGTGCAGCCCGTCGGGTGCCAGCGCGTCCACGATCGCCGCGATCCGCGCCTCGTCCGTGTAGCGGCGGATCCGCAGCGAGTTGTGGAGGTCGCCGTCAGCCGTGCGCTCGACCGAGGTGGTGGCCCGGATCCGGCCGGTGGCGGTCGTCTCGACGGCCAGCACACCCGACGCGGACGAGCCGTGGGCGAGCTTGACGAACACCCGCCTCAGCACGGCCTCCGCCATGAGGTCCCGGACGCCGCTCCAGTCCTCCACGGCCCGCAGGGCCCCCGAGGTCGGGGACTGCGGCACCGGTACACCCGCCGCGTCGAGCCGGGCGTGGCACAGCCTCTTGTCGAAGAGGACGGCCAGATCCGCCGGGTCGTCCAGCCTTCGGCCCCCGCGCAGCGAACCCACACAGTCCAGGAGACCCGCGTACCAGCGCGCGGAACCCTCCACCCTGGTCGGCTCGTCGGTGCCGCGCAACAGCCGGTCCACCTCGGCGTTCTCGCCGGGGGAGTCCAGCCGGACGACCTCGTCGCCCGCGAAGTCGTGCCCGCCGTCCCGCAGGACGTCCCGCCACTCGACCACGCGCAGGGTGCCGGGGCCCGCCTTCTCGGCCGCCGCCCTGAACAGGTCCACCCGGCGGTTCTCCCCGTTCGCGACGACCGCCCACCTCACCGGCGCGCCCCGCAGCCGCAACCCGCCCATCCCGCCTCCTCGTTCTCTCTGCCGGAACCGGTCGGCGCTACTCGCCCACCGCGACGAAACGCCAGACCGTGCCGTCCTCCTCCTCGTCGGACTCCGCCTCGTCCTGGTCGGCGTCGACCTCGACACCGGCGGGCTCCAGCGTCTCCAGCAGGCGCGTCCGCACCGCCGTGCTGAGGTAGTTGTGGTGCAGGTCGAGCACCTTGAGGTGGGTCAGCGGCTGGCCCGAGAGCAGGGCCGTCGCGCCGTCGTCGGTGAGCACGCCCATGGAGACGTCCAGGTGCTCCAGGCGCGCCACGACCGGGGCCGAGGCCAGCGCCGTGCAGATGGCGTCCTGGATCTCGCTGTTGCGCAGGGCCAGACGGACCAGGCTGGGCAGACGGCTGCCCGCGAAGAACGGTTCCAGGTCGGCGACATCGGCGTCGCCGCCGTACTCGGAGGTGCCGAGCCACAGGTCCAGTGCGGTCAGCGAGGGCAGGTCGCTGGCGGCGATGCCGCGCACCGCCTCGGCGGGCAGTCCGCCGCTCTCGACGGTCAGCGTGCGCAGCCGCTCGTGCTTCACGGCGGGGAAGACCAGGCCGTTGCCGCCGCGGACGCCGAACTCGGCCAGGGAGGGGAAGGCCTCCAGAAGGGGCGACACGTCACCCTGGACGATCCACGAGATCTCGCACTCCTCCATCACGATGTCCGCGAGGAACAGGGCCCGCAGCGCGGGCAGTCGGTCGCGCGCGGCGACCAGGGCTTCGATCACCGCGTGCGGAGACGTGTCGTAGACATCGCTCCACGCGCCGACGATGAGCGCCCGCACCTGCTCCGTGTCCACGGCGGCCAGGAAACGCGCGAACGCGCCCTCCCACTCCTCCTCGCTGTCGTAGGCGTCCACGGCGATGCGCCAGGCGACGCTTTCGGGCGCGGGAAGCGAGGTGGCCCGGGGCGACTTGTCGCCCGCGTCGGGGAAGGTGAAGGCCGGCAGGCCGTGGAACTCCTCGAGATGGCTGTTGACGGTCATGCGCGCCCGCTCCTTCGTGCTGATTCCGCTGGATCGACGGTCGTGGTGCCGAGTCCGGAGCGCGCGGTCCGCACCCAGACAGACGAGTTCTACCAAGCCCCTCTGACATCACGGCGAACAGGGTCGGTACCTGTGGACGGGGCGCGGGCGGAACGGCTGGCGGGCACACGGCCCCGAGCCGTCCGAGTGGGTACGACGACCGGACCTGTGGGACATGACACCTGGTCACCGGGGGTGCACGGCCGGCCCGGAGGCCGATTGTCAGTGGTCGCCTCTACGGTTTTTCCCATGGCACACCTCGTGCCGTGCCGGGAGGGAGACCCATGTTCCGCCAAGGAGACGTGCTCATCGTGCCGTTGGACGAGAAGGCGGTGCCGGACGACGCCCTCGACGCGGCTTCCGAGCCCCGTGACGGCCGTGGACGACTCGTGCTGGCCCTCGGGGAAGTCACCGGGCACGCCCACGCCGTGGTCGGTCCCGGGCGGCTGATACGGGACGGCGGGGTGTTCGGCCCGATGCTCGTGCACGTTCCGGACGGGGCGCGGGTCGTGCACGAGGAGCACGCGGCGATCTCCCTCCACAAGGGCTGGTACCGGGTGATCCGTCAGCGTGAGTACGTGCCGGGTTCGGTGCGGATCGTCGCCGACTGACGGGTTCGCCGGTGGTCGCGGCTCCGGATGCGGAGCGGCGCGCACCGGGGCGTGGACAGGACGTTCGACGGCGGGACCGGGTGGCACCACGGGTGCCGTGCCGCTCGGGCACAGGGGAAATCGGAGAGGAACGGTGTGATGGAACAGGGCAGTTGGCGTGCCACCGCGACCCGGACGGGAGCGGGCGACCGGGCGGCGGCCGAGGAGGGCGTCCGGCTCGCCTACCGGAAGGCCGGGCTGGACGAGCCCGAGCGCATCGTGTGGGCGCGGTCACCGCACGAGGCCGTACGCATCCTCATGGGCACGGCGCCCGTCGAGGGCGCGGTGCTGGGGGACACCGGACCCAGCGTCCGAAATACCGTCGTCGCGGGGCCCTGGGCCGCGGAACGCGCGCGAACGCACGAACGGCTGGGCCCGGAGGGCTGGAGCGGACACTGGCGGGCCACGGGCGCGGCGCTGTGGGAGTCTGCCCGCATGCTGGCCGACCGGGTGCGCGCGGGCATCGTCGAGGACCTCGGCACCGACCGGCACGAGGAGAGCCGGGTGCGGCTGCTGCTCCTGGACGCGACCCTCGGCCAGCACGACGCGGCATGGCTGTGCGCCTTCGACCCCGACGAGGCGAGCGCCCTGGCCGGGATCGCGGCGGTGGCGCGCGAAGCCGGCTGGTGGTGGCCGTACGAGAAGGTGGCGGTGGTCAGCGAGCGGCCGCTGAGCCTGCACCGCGACGAAGCGGGACGCCTGGACCGGGGGGACGGCCCGGCGCTGCGATACGCGGACGGCTTCGAGCTGTACGCATGGCGCGGGATGCCGGTCCCGGGCACCTTCCTCGACGAGCTCACCGCGCTGACGCCCGAGCGGATACGCGACGAGGAGAACGCCGAGCTGCGCCGGGTGATGCTGGAGCACTACGGCTACGACCGGTACCTGGACGAGTCGGGGGCCGTTCCCGTGCACCGCGACGAGACGGGCGTGCTGTGGCGGGTCGAGCTGGTCGGGGACGAGGACGTGGTCATGGTCGAGGTCGTGAACTCGACCCCCGAGCCGGACGGTACGAGCCGTACGTACTGGCTGCGCGTCCCGCCGACGACGCGTACGGCTCGCGAGGGAGTGGCGTGGACGTTCGGCCTCGCCGCCGAGACGTACGAGCCGTCCCAGCAGACGTGAGGACGACCATGCTTGCCCGAGGGCCTGGCAGGGCTCAGCGCCGCTGCCCCCAGGCGATCATCATGCCGGGCCCGAGTTCGGCGAGCCGGGGTGAGGCCAGGTAGTCGACCGCCTCGTCGATGACGGCGGAGTCGACGCGTCCGGTTTCCTCGAGGGCGGGGCGCATCCGGTTCCAGGTCTCGGACCAGAAGCGGGCCAGCGGGCCGTCCGCGACGAGAGGTGGGCAGATCAGTTCGCCGGCGACGTTCTGGAGCCCTTCCTCTCTCAGGAAGTGCGGATACGCCGTGATGCCGGAGGTGTCGGTGCCGATGGTCGTCCTCAGGGCCTGCCACATGGCGTCCATGGTCCGCCGGTAGGCCGACGAGGAGTCGAGCGGATTCGGCACCTCCACTGCGTCGCCGAGCACCAGCCAGCCGCCCGGGTTCAGCCATCGGGCGAGACGGGAGACGAGTTGACGGCGTTCGGGCAGGTGCATGAGCACGAACCGGGCATGGATGAGGTCGAAGGTGCCCAGGTCCAGATTCTCGTCCCGGAGATCGGTAGTGACCAATCGCACCCCCGGGCCCGCGAGGGCTTCCAGGCCGCTGGTGTCCCGGTCCAGCGCGACCACCTCCGCGGCTCCCGCCTCCTCCAGCAGCCAGCGGACCACGGTCCCGGTCCCGGCCCCCACCTCCAGGCAGCGGCTGCCCGGTCCGGTGCCCAGCGCGCGCAGCCGGCCCGTGGTGACAGGGTCGTAGACCAGGGCAGCCGCGTCGATACGCTCGGCCTCCTGCGGGTGTTCGGGCTCGAACAGATCTTGTCCGTAGTGGCCGCCGGAGGCCGTGGAGCCGGTCATGGCCAGCTCCACGGCCTCGGTCCCGCGATGGGTCTCCGGTCCGTCCGCGTCATGAAAACCCCTCAGCGTCGAAGAGTGATTCACAGACAGCGTGGCAGCTTTCGGTAACCTCGGCAGATCGTCGGGCACAGGATCCGTCGACCTTTGCACCGGCTGTGACCCTTGAAACCCACCTGTAACGCTCATAACATGATCGAACTCACGACGATTGCCCTGATCGTCCGTCCTTCACTAGAAGAACACGCTGTCTAGCGCGAAGGGTGAGCCGGATGACCAATACCTAAACAAATCGGCCGAACAATTGATATCTATAGCATCCCGAGTAATTTCACGAATAAACAACATAATTGAATTGGATGAGCGGCGTCGGTCACGGGTGATTCTGTGGGCCGTCGCAGGTGTGGTGACCTTCGGCTTCCTCGTCGCGATGGAGATCGTCGCGCGCCACTACGGCATGCCGGGGCCGATCACCAACCAGGCCCGGGAAGTGATATTCACTCCCACCTCAGGTCCTCTGCTGTATGCCGGCCTGGCATTGATGATGGTCGTCCTCCCCTGGCGGCAACGGTTCATCTCGCTGGGAATCGCGGCCGGTATCGACGTCGTCTTCTTCCTGGTGCGCTGGGTGGTCGACGCCAAGATGATGTTCGGCAACGGCGCATTGTGGGTGATTCTGGGCTATGCGTTCATCGCCGTCACCCGCCGCGCGGGCAGGGAACGCGTCCTGCTCCTGAAGGGCGTCGGACTGGGCCTGCTCCTGGTGGCCGGTCACAAGACGGGCGACACCTGGCTGATGATCACATCGGAGACCCGTCCGTCCGTGCTCGACGCGTACGTGGCCACAGCCGATCACGCACTGGGCAACCCGTCCTGGGTGATGGGCCGCATGGTCGAGGCCACCGGCCCGATCGGCTACCACGCCCTCCATCTCGTCTACGGCCAGCTCCCGCTCGCCGCGGCCGTCTTCGCGCTCTACCAACTGCGCAACGTGGCGCGGGAGGGCCGCTTCCCGGCCCATCATCTGGTGCGCACCTTCCTGGCCATCGGTCTGGTCGGGCCCATCGTCTACATGATCTTCCCGGTGGTCGGGCCGGTCTTCGCCTACGGCGCCGAAGGCGGGCAGTGGGCGGCGGCCAACCTGTGGCCGCAGACCCCGCTGTCGACCGGTGCCCCGCAGGCGTTCCCGTTCGACGAGATCACCCCGCGCAACTGCATGCCCAGCCTCCACACGGCCTGGGCCACCACGCTCTTTATCCACACCCGCGAGGGCTCGCGGCTCCTGCGTAACACGGGCACGTTCTGGCTGGTCGGCACGCTCACGGCGACGCTCGGATTCGGGTACCACTACGGCGCGGATCTCGTCGCCGGTGTGGTGTTCGCGCTCACGGTCGAGGCGACCATGCGCGCTTTCGCCCGAGGATGGGACCGGGCGGGAGTCACGCTGGTCGCCTACGGCTCTGTGGTCTTCGCCGTGCTCGTGGTGTCGTATCGCTATCTGCCGGTGGAGATGGCCCGGTATCCCTGGGTGTTCGGACCGACCCTCCTCCTGGCGATGGCGTCCGTGATCTACGGATATCTGCGGACCACCAGGCAGTGGAATCCGCAGACCGCGCCCGTGCAGCAGCCGGAACCTCAACTCGTACAGGTGTGACCGCTCCGCGTCCCCGCCGGAGCGGGGGCCGGAGCCGGTGCCGGGCCGCGCCCGGGAGCCGGATTTGCCCTGGAGCGCACTCGAAGGTGTTGGGTGGAAGGAGTGGCGCCGCGGTGACGTGGCGACCGAGCGGACGACACGTTCCCCGAGGAGCACTCCATGACACAGAAGATCTGGTTCATCACCGGCGCCTCCCGCGGCTTCGGACGGGAGTGGGCGAGCGCCGCGCTGGAGCGCGGCGACTCGGTGGCCGCGACGGCGCGCGACCTGTCCACGCTGGGCGATCTTCGAGAGACCTACGGAGAGCGGCTGCTGCCCCTGCAGCTCGACGTGACGGACCGCGACGCCGACTTCGCCGCCGTGCGGCTGGCGCACGAGCGGTTCGGACGGCTCGACGTGGTCGTCAACAACGCCGGCTACGGCCATTTCGGGATGATCGAGGAGATCACCGAAGCCGAGGCTCGCGCGCAGTTGGAGACGAATCTGTTCGGGGCCCTGTGGGTCACCCAGGCGGCGCTGCCCTTCCTGCGCGAGCAGGGAAGCGGCCACATTCTGCAGGTTTCCTCCATCGGCGGGATCAGCGCCTTCCCGCTGGTCGGCATCTACCACGCCTCGAAATGGGCGCTCGAGGGAATGAGCCAGGCGCTGGCGCAGGAAGTGGCGCCGTTCGGCATCAAGGTCACCCTGATCGAGCCCGGCGGGTTCGCGACCGACTGGGCCGGTTCCTCGTCGAGCACGTCCGAGCAACTGCCGGCGTACGCCGAGTTCCACAAGGAAGTCCAGGAACAGCGGCGCAAGCGCGTCGGCACCCCGGGCGACCCGAGCGCGTCCGCCGCGGCCGTGCTGGAGATCGTGGACGCTGAGGAGCCGCCGCTGCGCTGCTTCTTCGGTTCCGCGCCGCTGGGCATCGCGAAGGCGGACTACGAGAAGCGCCTGGAGTCCTGGGAGAAGTGGCAGCCGGTGGCGGAACTGGCTCAGGGCTGAGCCCGCCCGCGGCCCGCGGGAGACCCGGCAGCCCGGGGGAGACCCGGCACCTGACCCACCGGCGCGACGGTGGGTCAGGGGTGGGTCAGGCGCGGTGGCTCTGGTAGTAGCCGCCGACCTGTTCGTGGTAATCGGCGTCGCCGACGTGCTTGACCCGGTCGAACTCGGGGGATTCCCTGATCTGCTCCTGGGTGAGCGCGACGTAGACCTTCCGCTCGTCCCGGTCGACCCGCCTCACCGTGCCCGCGGGCAGCAGGACATGCCTGCCGAAGATCCAGACACCGATGTCGACGACGAGATACGAGGAGCCGACGTCATCCGCATGCTTGTCGACCTTGCCGATGGCGCCGTCGACGGCCTCCACCTTGAACCCGACCAGATCCGTACCCGCGACGTGCCCGGCGGCCGGGTGGTAGCCCCAGATGCTGTGAGTCATGAACGGCTCCCTCATCGAGAATCCACGCTCGTCCGCAGCGGAACCGGGGAGTCGCGCAGGCGTCATCCACGTTAGACGAAGCCCGCGCGCGATGGCGGATGCAGCGGCCCGGATGCCTGCCCGGACGTCCCGCACCCGGGCCCGGTACGGTTCGCGCCGTGGACAGGAACGGGTGGGAGCCGGGGCACCAGGTCGCCTACGGCTGCGGGGCGTGGGAGCGCGCCGGTCACCAGGCGCGCCTGCTGGTCGCCTGGTACGACGAGCGCGACGGCGGCCTGGGACCAGGGGTCTCCCCGTGGTTCTCCGCGGGCCCCGGCGCGCGGGTGAAGTGGCCGTGGGGGAGCGCCAGGCACAACACGCTCGGTCTGCTGTTCTGGCGCGCGGCCTACGACGCGGGGATTCTGGTCGACCAGGTCCCCCTGGCCGACGCCCTGAGCTACTGCGCCCAGGGAGCCGAGCCGTTGGACACGGGGCCCGTGCCCGACGCGGCCCGCAAGTCCGGGATCGGCGTCGGCAGCGCGGCGTCGGTGGCCGGGATCAGGCACGTACTACAGGCCCATGTCGAGGCGGACCTCCCGCGGCCGCGCCCCGCCGGGGTGCGGCTGACGCTCGGCTACCGCGTCCGGGAGTCGCGGGCGACGCCGGACTGGGATCTCGGCGACTGGCCGGGGGCTCTCGCGCGGGCCCGCCGGGCCATGGGGCAGGCGGACGATCTGCGGGAGCGGGGGGCTTGGCGGCCCACCGACCAGGAACGGTCCGCCGGCGGACGCCTCGGCCACGACCTGGAACGATCGCTCCGCACACCCGCCGCTTCCGGTCACCCCGCACCCAGTTGGCTGGAGCGGGCATCGCGCCTGGCCGCCACGGCCGCCGCACTGTCCGGCGCGGCCGGCACACTGCTCGGCGCCGGGCGGGAGGAGGCGACGCGGGACGGCATGAGGCGGGACGACGCCGGGTGGGGGAGCGACGGGCGGGACGACGCGGGCCCCCTGGTGCGGGTCCTCGGCACCGCGGCCGACGCGTGCGCCCGACTGAGCTCAAGCACCGAGGAGATCGGGCGCCTGTGGGAGGCGGAGGGGCCGCATGAGCCCTCGGACCGGGCTTCCTGGGAGCTGTCCCACGTACCGGGCGCACTGCTGGAGCAGACCGAGGAGACGGAAGATCTGATGCGGGTGCTGGCCGCCTACCTGTGGGTCCTGGCCTTCCGCTGACCGAGGACGTCAGTAGAAGTCGCTTCGCCGCTGCGTGGGGTTGACGATGTCACGCCGCTGCTGCGACCGGCGGGCTGCCCTCAGGGCCCCTATCTCCCGCAGGTGCGCCTGGCTCTGAAGCGTCATCATCGACCCCAGAGCGTGGCGCGCGGTCATCGGGTTGTCCACACAGGACTGGTACATCACCGCGGCTCGTTCGTTGTCCTGATAGAGGCTGCGGTAGATCTCCGCGGCGCGGTACTGGCCGTAGGGGTGGTTGCGTGTGGCTGCCGCGAGGAACTGTTCGAGGGCGTGTTCCGCCGGAGTCCGGGTGACCGGAATCAGCCGTTCCAGGTACAGGTCGCCCAGCACGAGCATCGCCTCGGGCTCGCCCAGTTCGGCCGACCTGCCGTACCAGCGGGCCGCTTCGTCCAGCGACTCGACGATGCCCGCTTGCGGGCAGCCGTGGTGGTACAGCGAGGCGAGGTAGAAGGCCGCCCGCGGTGAACCACCGCTGTGCCGCAGCCGTGGCACCGCGCTCGCGTACCGCCCCTGTGTGTAGTCGATGTGCCCCAGCAGTTCGATCGCGGCACTGTGGCCGGTGGACGCCGCGGTTTCGAGGAAGTAGACCTCCGCACCGGCGTGCTGCCCGCTGTTCCAGCAGTGCAGGCCGATCCGGTAGTACTCCTCGGCACTGGTCGGCTCGTGACCGTCCACGGTGAAGTTGGTCCCCTGCCACTGCACCATGTCGCTGCCTTTCACGTCGTGGCCTCAACCGATGGTAAGGCTCGACACCCGGCACAAGGGGCGCGTAGGGCCAGGGCTTCGGTCCGCGACGGGACCCGGACGCCCTATTCGTCCGGGTCCCAGTCCTGGAGCAGCTCGAAGAAGGACCAGACTTGTCACACCGACTCACTGTCACTACGCCCCGGTGATCGGACAGCGATCTTCCCCGCGGCGGAGGCGGGCTCGTGGTGTGGTTCGCGAGCGGGTGGCACGTTTGCGGCCACGGCGTCGAAGAACCGCCATCCGTCGACATGGGTGGCACGCCCGAAGCACTGGCCGTCCGCCAGAGCCGCTTCGATCAACCCCCACACCGTCGCGGGCCGGTGGAGGTTGAGATAGCCGCCGCCCACACGGCTGACGCCGCCTTCGTGAGCCCCCCAGCCCCCGCCGCCCACCACGCGGCCGGGGCCCGAGGCGAAGACGATACGGATCACACCGGGCGAGCCCTCGCGCGTGAATACAAGGACCTCCTGGCAGGAGTATCCGGTCCGGCTGTCGGTGTCCGGGTCCGGGTCCGGCACATGGCGATGGCCGACCCACCACCGGAATCGATCGGAGCCCATGACCAAGTGCCGATGCCGACGACGTCCCATGCCGTCACGTCAGCAACGCGGGCGGGTCCGACACGGCGTTCCTCAGCCGGCCGCTGAGCTGCCAGACCACGCAGATGGACAGCGCGGCGGCGCACACGTACAGGCCGTCGCTCACCATCACCTGCTCCAGCACCCGGCTGGACTGTGCCGCGGTGTCCGCCTTCTTCATCGTGGAGAGGGCCTTGTCGCCAGCCGCGCCGGCGGCGAGAACAGAGAGCCACCAGACGGCGAGCAGGGGATGGCCGCGCCGACGCCGTGGGCCGGGTTCGGCGGCCGCCCACAGGTCGTTGACGATCATCTTGGGGACGAACAGGTCGGCCACCGGAAGGATCCAGCCGAAGAACAGCCACGCGCGACGGCGACGCTGTCCTTCGGGCCAGAGCCTTTCGGCGAGGTCGCGCATGCCGCTCATCCAGACCGTGAGGACGACCAGGGTCGCCAGGGTCGTGGCCTGCCACCAGCCCAGCAGGTTTCCGAACCATATGTCGGCGTTGATCAGCGGGAGAGCCTCGCTGCCATCGGGTGTGGGCGGCAGCGGTGGTGCCAGCAGGACCTGGTGTTTGTGCCAGGCGGCCAGCCCGGTCGCGACGGTCACCAGTGCGTGCACCGTGAGCACACCGCAGGTCCAAAGGGCCAGGCCGCCCAGCGACTTCAGGGTCCTGTTCACGACGCACCTCCGCAAGCCCCTGTTCGGACTTTCCGCAGGTCGGCGGGCGATCCTAACTCACGCATGAGCGCGCCATACCCGGCACGGGTGCGTCGCGCGGTGCCGGGACACGGTGGGACTGCTGCGCCTTCCGGCAACATGTGTTTCTGCAGGGGCAGTCGGCTAGGGGCCCGCGGGCCCCAAGGGCGGCCAGGGCGACCAGGGACCAGGGTGACCAGAGCGCCGAAGGCGGTGCCGGGGAGTAGGGGGCTCAGGGAGAGCAGGGTGCGAGGCCGGGGCCAAGGGGGAGCCCGGCGACGAGGGAGACAAGGGCGACCAGGGGGATGCCGGGGCCCAGGGGCCCGCGGGGGCGGACGGGGTCGCGGGGGCTCACGTGGTCACCACCACGAAGGCCGTCGGCGAACTGGACATGGTCGACGTCGAGGCACGGTGCCCGGCCGGTGGGATCGCCACCGGTGGCGGCTGGTACATGCCCAGCGGCACCGCCATGTCGAACGGGCCGGCGCCGCACTCCAACCCGATCGTCTCCGGCACCACTCCGGTCGGCTGGACCGCCGGCTTCCTGAACGGCGGCAGGAACACGTACGCCGCCGCCGCACTCCAACCCGATCGTCTCCGGCACCACACCCGTCGGCTGGACCGCCGGCCTCCTGAACGGCGGCAGCAACACGTACACCGCCGCCGTCTACGCGATCTGCGCCGAGGCCGGCTGACCCTCGCCCCGGCCAGGAGTCGGCGAGGGGCCCGGTGGCGTGCGGGTGCACCGGAGCCCCTCGCCCTCTCGCCGCCTCGTCCGTCACGGCTGGGACCATGGGCAGGTGGGACGCGTTCTCGTCCATCATCGGCGGCCCGCCGGCGTCGACCGCTGCGGAGCGCACCGCTCGGACGTGGCGTCGCACCCTACGACTTGCAGGACGAGGTGTTCGGACCGGACCTCTGGCAGGCGGACCTCGGCTGACGAAGGCGCCGGGCGGCGGTGGCCGGGCCGAGCGTCGCCTGTCAACTGCCTTGAGTGGAACGGGTGTTAGCTTCATCCGCGTGACGGAACACCAGGACGAGACCAGGACGGCTTACGACGGGATCGTCGAGCTCTACGCGTCGATGTTCGCCGATCGGCTGGAGACGCGGCCGTTCGCGCGGGCCATGCTCGGCGCCTTCGCGGAGCTGGTGCGTGAGACGGGCAATCTGCGGACAGCCGATGTCGGATGCGGACCCGGCCATCTGACTGCCATGCTGCACGACTTGGGCCTGGACGCCCTCGGGTTCGACCTCTCCCCGGCCATGGTCGAGCACGCCCGACGGGCCCATCCGGCACTGCCGTTCGACGAGGCGCGTATGGAGGCCCTGCCCGTCGAGGACCGCGCGCTCGGCGGGGTGCTGGCCCACTACTCGATGATCCATACCCCGCCCGGGGAACTGCCCGCGCTGCTCGGCGAGCAGGTGCGTGTCCTGGCACCAGGGGGCCTGCTCCTGGTCTCGTTCTTCGGGACCGAGGGGCCGGAGCCGATCCGCTTCGACCACAAGGTGGCGCCCGCCTATAGCTGGCCGGTCGACCGGTTCGCCGAGCTGCTGACCGGAGCCGGGCTCGTCGTGGTCGCCGAGTTGCGCCACGACCCGGCCTCCGAACGGGGCTTCCTCGACGCCCACTTGCTGGCCCGCCGTCCCTAGAGCGCGCCCTCGGCATCCGGACGCCCCGACCGCTTGGGGGCGCCCTCTGAGTCAACTCTTCGGGACGCCCTGTGGGTCGGGCCTTCGGGACGCCCGGGGGTCGGGCCGCGGTGACCGTCATGTGCCTGTGAGTTACCTCACCCGCCATCGTCGGCGGCTGTACGTGAACTGCCTGGCCAGCCGCCTGTAACTCCCCTCGGGCTGCCGTCTGTTGGCCGGATGCGTCAGTGAACTGTCATTGCAGTCAGTCGGAGATCCGATACAGGCTGTGACCGTGGCAGAGCGACGTGTTGTTGTAGTGGTGTACGCGGGGGCCATGGCGCTGGACATCACCGGGCCGATTGAAGTGTTCGACATCGCCAACCGGCTGCTCGACCCGGGGTCCGCCCCCTACCGGATCGAGCTGGTCTCCGCCGACGCGCCACTGGTGCGCACGAGTTCAGGTGTGAGCGTGGCGGCCATGCCGCTGGAGGCGGGGCAGGGTCCCGTCGACACGCTGCTCGTGCCAGGGGGATGGAGTGTCGGCGAGGCGCTGCGGGACCAGGCGCTGATCTCGTGGATCGGTACGGCGGCGGCCCGGTCGCGCAGAGTCGCCTCCGTATGTGGCGGATCCTTTCTGCTGGCCGAGGCGGGCCTGCTGGACGGCAGACGCGCCACCACGCACTGGGCGTACAGCGAGGCGATGGCCTGCCGCTATCCGGCGGTGAAGGTGGACGCCGAGCCGATCTTCATCTGGGACGGACCCTTCGTCACCTCGGCGGGCGTGTCCACCGGGATCGACATGGCGCTGGCCCTGGTGGAAGCCGATCACGGAGCGGCGCTCGCCCTGGAGACGGCACGGTTTCTGGTGCTGTTCCTCAAGCGGCACGGCGGGCAGTCCCAGTTCAGCGCCTTGCTGGACGCCCAGTTGGCGGACCATCCGCCTATCCGGACGGCGCAGGAGTGGATTCTGGAGAACCTCCACAACCCGTTACCCGTGGCCGAGATTGCCGAGCGGGCCAACATGAGCCCGCGCAACTTCGCCCGGGTCTTCCGGCGCGAGGTGGGTACGACTCCCGGGCAGTACGTCCAGCGCACCCGGATCGCCCGCGCCCGCGAGCTGCTGGAGACGACCGATCTGCCGATCAGTCAGATAGCGGGCCGCTGTGGGTTCGGTGCCCCCGAGACCTTCTTCCGTTCCTTCGGGCGAACGCTGGGCGTCACCCCGAAGGAGTACCGGCACCGCTTTCAGGTCATCACGTCGTCCGGTCTCGTCGACCGGCGTCACGAGAAGGACGGGAGCCTCGTATGACCACCACGGCGGACGTGCCGGAAACCGGGACGATACGCATGGTCGACTACCTGGCCGACGAGCTCGCCCGGGCCGGGGTCACCCACATGTTCGGTGTCGGTGGCGCGAACATCGAGGACCTGTATGACGCCGTGCACCGCGGGGGAGCCGTCCGCGGTGTGGTCGCCAAGCACGAGTTCTCCGCCGTCACGATGGCCGACGGCTACGCCCGAACCACCCGGCGTCTGGGGGTGGTTGCCGCCACCTCGGGCGGTGGCGCGATGAACCTGGTGCCGGGCCTCGCGGAGGCGTACGCATCCCGGGTGCCGCTGCTCGCCCTGGTCGGCCAGCCGCCGACGGTCCAGGAGGGCCACGGCGCGTTCCAGGACACCAGCGGAAAGGGGGACTCCTTCGACGCGGGTGAGGTCTTCGCCCCGATCTCCCGGTTCTGTGCCCGGGTCGAGGACGCGGACTCGCTCGTGGAGCTGTTGCCGCTGGCGATGGCGGCGGCGCGGACCGAGCCGCGCGGTCCTGCGGTGCTGCTGCTGCCCAAGGACGTACAACAGGCACGGATCCGCTTGCCCGGCCAGGATGATCCGGCGCCGACAGGGACTGCGCCGACAGGGACTGCGCGGACGGGGGCCGTGCGGGCAGAGGCCGCGCAGCCAGGGGCCCTGCGGTCAGGGGCCACGCCGGCAGAGGCCGTGTGGACAGGCGCCACGCCGGCCGGGACCGGACCCGCGCCGAAACCGGCCGCGCTTTCGGCGGCCGCTGTCACCGAGGTGTCGGACATCCTTCGCGGCGCGAGCACCGTCCTCGTCATCGCCGGAGAGGGCGTCGCCGCGGCGGACGCTCGTGCGGAACTGTCCCGGCTGGCAGGGAGACTCGGCGCGTGGGTGGCCGTCACCCCGGACGCCAAGGACGTCTTCGACAACCATGATCCGCGGTTCGCGGGTGTGGCCGGGGTGATGGGCCACGCCAACGTCGAACACTGTCTGTGGCGGGCCGATGTGTGCCTGCTGGTCGGTACCCGGCTGCCGCTCCTGGCGCGCGGCGGGCTGGAGCGGGCTCTCGCCACCACCGATGTCGTATGCCTGGACTCCGAAGAGCCGTTCGTGCCGGGCACGGCGCTGGTCGGGGACCTGCGGGACGCGCTGCGCGCGGTGACCGACAGGCTCGCGTCGGGCCCGCGTGCCTGCCCCCGGCACCCCGGCCCCGTCACCGTCGCGACCCCGGACTCCCCAGCCGTCCACGGGCGGATCGTCCCCTATTCCCAGGCGCTCGCCGCTGTGGAGGCGGCGCTGCCCGAGGACGCGCACGTCTTCGTGGACGCCGGCAACACCGGTGCCAGCGCGGTCCACCTCCTTCCGGCGCCGCGCCACGGCCGTTTCGTGGTGGCCCTCGGCATGGGAGGCATGGGCTACACCTTCGGCGCGGGCATCGGTGCCGCGCTCGCCACCGGGCGGCGCACCTATGTACTCGCCGGCGACGGGGCCTTCTTCATGCACGGGGCGGAAGTGCACACCGCCGTGGAGCACTCCGCGCCCGTCACCTTCGTCGTCTTCAACAACAACGCCCACGCCATGTGCGCGCTGCGTGAGGAGTTCCTTCAGGGCGGCGTCCGCGACGACGACGTGTTCGGCCGGACCGACATCGCCGCCGGGGTGGCCGCCGCGTTCCCGTCCCTCGACGTCACCGGCGCCGAGAGCGCGACGCACCTGCGCGAGGCGCTGCTGCGCGGAAACACGGGCGCCGGGCCCGCCTTCGTAGCACTGGACTGCGACCCGAAGGAGATCCCCCCGTTCCTGCCTTTCCAGCCCTTCGCCGAGGCCACCGGTCGAGCCGGCCGTGCCGAACACGCCGACAACAAGGAGAACGCAGATGAGCGACGAGTCGTCCGCGCCGGCTGACATCCCGGGCCTGATGCGGATCGAGAACCCGGGCAAGGACGAACTGACGGCCCACTGCGTGGAGTTGACCCACTCCGTCTATCCTCACCATCAGGTCTACGGGCAGTACTGCACCATCCACGAATACGTCGACTGTCCGCCCGAACTGACCTACGACTACCTCCGCCAGGGGCACCACCTGGAGGAATGGACCTGCAGCCTGCGGGACTTCGAGCCCTCCGGTACACCCGGACTGTGGCTGGGACGCGACCGGCTCGAGGACGACACCAGGATCTACTGCAGGACCGTCGCCAACCCCGAGGCCATGACCGTGGATTACCACTGTTCCTGGGACCAGGGCGACAAGCTGTGGATGATCTACCTCATGCGTGTCGTGCCGGCCCGGCTCGTGCTCGACAAGCCGGGATCGGTGATCACCTGGACCAACTGCCGTCATCCCTACTACGACACGAACCCGCACCCCGGCCTCGCTCCCCGCACCGACCGGCCCTGGGTGGGCGACTACTGGGACCTGTTCTACGCGGGCCACACCGTGGAGATGAACAACCTCAAGGCGATCCTGGAACATCGCCACCGCAACGGCCAGCCGGTGAGCGTGGCTCCCGCGAGGGCGGTGGCACCGTGACCACGGTCAGCCTCACCGATGTCGCCGCCTACCTTCCGGGCGATCCGGTCCCCGCCGAGTACTACACCGAGTACCCGGGCGCGGAGGACAAGCTCCGCGGCCACCCCATGTTCAAGGTCCCGCGGTCACGGCACCACGTCGCCGCGGACGAGACCAACACGGACATGATCGAGCGCGCCGTACAGCCCCTGATCGAACGCCACGGCAGGGACGAGATCCGCGGCGTCGACGTACTCCTGGTGCACAGCCAGCTCCCGGACCTTCCGTTCGTCGGCGCGGGCACCGAAGTGGCGCGCCGACTGGGCCTGAACCCGGAGTGGCTCGTCGACGTGGCCAACGCGGGCTGCGCCTCCTTCGTGTACATGCTGAAGCTGGCCCGGCAGATCCTCACGACCACCGACGCGAAGACCGCGCTGATCTGCAACGCGCAGAGCGCCGCCGGGCAGTGTTTCACCCAGTCCGAGGTGCGTCGGCTCGCGCAGGCCGCGATCCCGGGTGACGGCTGCGGCGTGGGATGGGTGACGACGTCGGCCGGCGCCCCGGTCCTCGACGTGGAGACCCGGCACATCGGCGAGCACGCCGGCGACATGACCTTGGCGCTCGACGACGGCCGAAAGTACTGGGAGCCGGGGGAGTCCCAGCTCCGGATCGGGTTCACCGACGCGAGCGTCGCCAAGGTGCTGGCACGCGGCAACCGGCTGGTCCCGGAGGTGATCGCGGACCTGTGCCGACGGCTCGGCGTGCCGACCGGCGACATCGACGTCCTCGTCACCAACCAGCCGAACCGCACCTTCCTGCGCAATTGGACGGAGGCGCTGGAACTGCCCGCCGACCGGCACGTGAACACCTTCGACCAGTGCGGCAATCTCTTCGGCGCGGCGATCCCGGTCACCCTGGACCACGCGATCACCTCGGGCCGGGTGAAGGACGGTGACCTCGTGATACTGGGAGGATTCGCCCACGCCGGCGACTTCGCCGGAGCCGCCGCCGTGCGCTGGTCCGGCGGGCGGGGGTGACTCGGTGGCCAGTCGCCGCGCGGGCCGGGGGTGACTCCGTGGCGGATCGCCGCGCGGGTTCGTAGCATCGGCGGCCGTCGTCCCGTCGTACGAAGTGATCAGCCGCCGATGACGCCGTCAGCGTGATGTTCGGCCGCGAACGCAACCGGAGGGGCCCTCGCGGAGATCTCGACAGGTGGTTCACAACTCGTCGATGAGGAGACAGAGATGACCCCCTGGAACAGTGAGACCCTTGGTTCCCGCGCCTTCGTCGACCCCTATGCGGTACACCCCCGTGACACCGCCGTGCCCGCTCAGGCGCGGCCTCGCGACGACGGCGACTTCGTTCTGGCGCCGCCCAACCCCGCCCACCGCCTCGGCTACACCCTCGACCCGCGGGACCAGCGACGTCTGGCCCTGCACGCGACCCTCACGGCCGCCGGCATCCCGCCGATGCCCGAGGACCGCGCGGTCATCGAGCAGATCAGCTCCCTCCCGGCGGACGTCAACGAAGTCCTGCAGCGCTGGCTGCACCACACCCTGTGACAGGGAAGGGCGAAGCCCGGGGATGTCCTGCTCTCAGGGTTCGACGTAGTGGACGGCCTGCATCATGCCGAGGTCTTCGTGGTGGAGCTGATGGCAGTGGGCGATGGTGTGCCCGGTGAAGTCCTCGTACCTGACCAGGAAGGTGACCCGGTCGCCGGGTGTGCCGCCGTCCAGGCCGATGGTGTCGTACCAGACGGGCGGATCAAGCCGTTCGCCGTCGCGGTGGGTGAGCAGGAACTGGTTGGTGTGCAGGTGGAAGGGATGGCTGTGCGCCGGCACGGTCTCGTCGGTGCGGACGGTCCAGCGTTCGACGGTGCCCAGGGTCAGGGTGTGGTTGGTGTAGCCGGGGTCGAACAGACCGTAGGACGGGTCGCGGGTGAGGTCGTCGCCGGGGTGTGCCGCGGGGGTCGGGTTGCTGCCCAGGATGCGGAAGGCGTTCGGGAAGGCCCCGGTGAACGCGCCCGCGTCCGTGTGGAACACGACCTCCCGGTCGGCGTCGGGGTTGGCGATGTCCCGCTCGTCGAGGAAGGGTCGGCCCGGCGGCAGCGAGACCGGCAGCGCCATCGACGGTTCCACGGGTTCTCCGCCGACCTCGATCGTCATCAGGGGTCCGGGTACCGCACGGTCCCGTAGCTCGTACCTGCCGGGTGTGCCGCCGCGGATCAGGACGTCGGCGCGGTTGCCCATGGCCAGGTCCACCCGTTCCAGGGCGACGGGTCGGGCGAACGTGACGCCGTCCTGAGCGATCTGGTGCATCGTCAGGCTCCCACGGTCGCCAGTGACCTGGAGCCGCAGGGCGGTGAACGCGGTCGCGGCCACCAGCCGCCACCGCTGGACCTCGCCGGGGCGCAGGTGGAGAGTGGGATCGACCGTGCCGTTGACGGTGAAGGTGGAGGGGATGCCGGCCGTCCAGCCGCCCGAGGTGAAGGCGGGGACTTTGCCGTCCTTGAATTTGAGTTCGTTGATGCAGACGACGATGTCGGCGGCTGCTTCGATCTGAGGGATCTCGTCGATGTCGCCTTCGACGATGATCACTCCTGCCATGCCTCCGAGGATCTGCTCGGCGGTGGATCCGTGCAGGTGCGGGTGGTACCAGTAGGTGCCGGCCGGGTGGTCGGCGGGGACGTGGATGGTTGTCACATACCGCGGCTCCGGGGCGCCGGCGGCGGCCTGTTCGGCGGTGCGTGGCGCGAACTCGCGCAGTACGTTGTCGGCGTGCCCGGACGGGCAGACGTGCATTCCGTGGGTGTGCAGGTTGAAGCTGTTGGCGTGGTGCGGCGTGTTGTGACCGCCGGTGTGAGGCGCGTTGGGCGGCAGACCGTTGATGTGCGTCAGCCGCAGGATGTCCCCGCCGCGCACGCGCAGGGTCGGCCCCGGGATCGTCCCGTTGTAGGTGCGCGTGGTCACCGGTCCGTAGCCGGGGACGGAGACGTCCGCGAACCGGACGTCGAGTGTCTGTGCCAGGACCGGCGGCGACGCCGAGCCGGGCACCGGCCGTGAGGCGCGGACGGCCGGCTGCGGAAAGGTCGCCGCCGTCGCCGCCGTCGCGCGCTGCCCGGCCGAGGCCTCGTCCATTGCTGCCGCGAGACCGGCAGCGGGGATGGCCTTGAGTACGGATCGACGGCTGATTCCACCACTTCGCCCCATGATCAGCCAATTTAGATCAACTCGACCGGAAGCCCGGGCGGCACAACCACGTCTGTCTCCGGTCCCGAACGGGGGTGCTATGCCGCGGGGCTCTGCAACGTGTCGCGAGGGAAGTCGTACACGGCCCAGTCGGTGAGCGTGCGATAGCCGAGGCGCTGATAGAGGGCGTTGCTGGTGGGGTTGGACAGGTCCGCGAACAGCACGACGTCCCTCGCGCCCGCGGCGAGCGCGGCGCGGCTCACCTCCGTCGTCACGGCGCCCGCGTATCCGCGACCTCGCTGCTCGGCCGGTGTGTAGACGATGTCCACCTGGATCTGGCCGCCGATCAGAGGGTTCATGCCCGCGACGGAGACGGGAGTGCCGTCCGGGGTTTCCCAGAGCGTGTAGCGCTTGTCGGCGAAGCGGGTGCCGGCCCAGGTGTCGGCGCTGATGGACACCTCTTCCCCGACAGCCCGCGCGAACTCGCCGCACCAGAAGATGATTTGGCCGAGGTCCCGCTCGCCCAGGACGCGGCCGCGGCCCGCCGGCATCGGCTCCGGTGGGGTGAGTGTCTCGAGGCGGTACAGACGTAGCCGCGTCTCGCGCGGTTTCGGGGTCGCGCCGGTGTGCCGCTGCCAGGCTTCGGCGAAGAGGGCTGCCGTGCGGTGATCCGCGCTGACGTGGGGAACGGGGTTCCCGAGGGCGGTAAGGCGGACGGCGAGAGCGTCTGCCTGCTCGGGCGTGAGTGGCGAAAGGCTGAAACCCCTGGGCGGAAGTCGATAGAACGTGGCGTGGACCTCGCCCCCTTGCTCCAGCACACCGAACAGGGGTGCTTCGGCGCCGAACGCGTCCGCCCCACGCTGTCGAACTCGCTCGGCCCAGGTGAGCTGCATGATGTTCCGGCCCGGCTGTGAGCGCAGGAAGTGTCCGGCGCGGGCGAGAAAGTCGTCGACGTCTTCGGTCAGGTGCCAGTCGTCCGGTCGCATGGCTCATGATCCCAGTGCCGCGGGCACCCCCGGCGGCTTTCCGCCAGGATGGGGCGCTCTCCGTCCCGGTTATCCTGGCTCGTTCCGAAAAGGCCAGGGAGGTCCCGCACCATGAGCAGCACCACGTCATCGTTTCCCGAGCGGATCGAGCTCGCGGGGGAGGGGCTCGTCCTTCGTGACTGGACGGAGGCGGACCTGACGGCCATGCCGGAGCTGTTCGACCACCCCGACATCGCGTACTGGACACCGCTCGTCTCCCCCTTCGACGAAGCCGCCGCCCGCGCACGCCTGGACCGGGACCGGGAGATGCGCGCGCAGGGCACGGTCGTCCTGCTCGCGATCACGGTCGACGGCGGAGCACCGCTCGGCGAGGTGATGCTGCGGCGCGCCCCCGAGGGCATGGAGATCGGCTACTCGGTCGGCCCGGCGCACCGCGGCCAGGGCCTGGCGGTCCGGGCGGTGCGGGTGATGGCCGCGTACGCCTTCGAACAGGAGGGTGCGGAGCAGGTGATCCTGGAACTGGAGGCCGAGAACGCCGCCAGCGTCGCCGTGGCCACGAAGGCGGGCTTCGAACTCCTCGACGTGCCGCTGATCACCGGCGAGGAGAAGGGCCGCCCCTTCACCCTGCAGACGTGGGGCCTGAACCGCCCCTGACCGGCGGGCCTCCTCACCGAGCGGGCCGATGGACATCCCGTCGCTCGACGGCGTGGCGAGGTGGCGGCACCGTACCGATCATCCGGCCACCGCGCTCGACGTCGACGGGGACACCGTCCGCGTCGCCTGGAACTCGGGTGCCCTGACCGCACCGGACGCCGAGGACGACACGGTCCGACAGCGAAGGCGGATGAGTTCACCTGCAAAAAATCGACTTCGACTTGCAGGATCTGAACTGAATCACGGAAAGACGTGTTCGACGTCTTGTCCGGGTGTCCCGTCGCGCCCTAATGTCCCGGTACGCAGCGGCACGGCTGATTCCCGCCGTGCCGCCGCGCACCGAGCGGCCCTCGGTGTCCTCCGCCCCGAGAGAAACGAGAAGCCGATGGCGCCGTACACCCATCACGCGGCTGCGGAGCGGGTCGGCCGTCGCGTGCGAAGACCGGTCCGGACGGTCGCGGTGGCCGCCGCCGCGGCCGGACTCGTACTCGTGCTCGGCGCTCCGGCCCCGGCGGCCTCCGGGCACGACGCCGGCGAGGGTGGCCCGACGGCCTCCGCGCACAGTCGTGGTGTGGGTGCCCCCGCGGTGACACGGGCCGGGCTCGAGCCCGGCCTGGTCGCGGGGCGCGGTGCCGCGGTGGACTTCGTCGAGCAGGAGGCGGAGAGCGCGTCGACGAACGGCACCGTCATCGGCCCCGACCGCACCGCCTACACCCTGCCGTCCGAGGCGTCGGGACGTACGGCGGTACGCCTGAAGCCGGGCCAGTACGTCGAGTTCACCCTGCCGCGCGCCGCCAACGCCCTCACTGTGCGCTACAGCATCCCCGACGCCCCCGGCGGTGGCGGCATCACCGCGCCCCTCGACGTCTCCGTGGACGGCCGGCACCGCACCACGGCGACCCTCACCTCGCGGTACTCCTGGCTCTACAACCAGTACCCGTTCAGCAACGACCCCCGGGGCGACCTGCTGCACCCCGACTGGTGGATCACCGAATGCGGCTGCGTCCCGGCCGCCACCACCCCGGCGCCCATCATCGACAAGCCGTTCAGGCCCAGCCACTTCTACGACGAACAGCGGCTCCTGCTCGGCAAGCGGTACGCGGCCGGCGACACCGTCCGTCTCACCGCGCCCAGGAACAGCGGCGCCGCCTGGACCGTGATCGACCTGCTCGACACCCGACTCGTCGGCGCGCCGCACGTCGAGAAGAACGCCGCGAACGTCCTCGCGTTCGGCGCTGACCCCACCGGCCGGCGTGACGCGGGCGACGCGTTCGACCGGGCCATCGCCTACGCGAAGAAGCGGCACCTCAAGGTGTACCTGCCGCCGGGCACGTACCAGGTGGACCGGCACATCGTCGTGGACGACGTGACGATCGTCGGGGCGGGAAGCTGGTACACGATCGTCAAGGGCCACCAGGTCACCCTCGGCACCCCCGCGCCCGACGGCTCGGTCCACACGGGTGTCGGCTTCTACGGCAGGGACGCGGCCGACGGCGGCAGCCACGACGTCCATCTGTCGGGCTTCACCGTCGAGGGCGATGTCCGCGAACGCGTCGACACCGATCAGGTCAACGCCATCGGCGGGGCGCTGAGCGACTCGACGATCGACGGCCTCTACCTCCACCACACCAAGGTCGGCATGTGGTTCGACGGTCCGATGACGGGCCTGCGGGTCACCCGTACCGTGATCGCCGACCAGATCGCCGACGGACTCAACTTCCATACCGGCGTCACCGATTCGAGCGTCTCGGACACCTTCGTCCGCAACACCGGCGACGACGGCCTGGCCATGTGGTCGGAGAAGACCGGCGACGCGCGCAACGTCTTCGCCCACAACACCGTGCAGAGCCCCGTCCTCGCCAACGGCATCGCGCTGTACGGCGGCACCGACAACACGGTCACCGGCAACCTCATCGCCGACCCCGTCAGAGAGGGCAGTGCCATCCAGGTCGGCTCCCGCTTCGGCGCGGAACCGTTCGCCGGACACCTGCGGATCACGGACAACACCACGGTCCGCTCGGGGCCGTTCGAGCTCAACTGGAAGATCGGCCTCGGCGCCATCTGGTTCTACGCCCTGGAGCGGGACATCGACGCCGACATCGAGGTCACCGGCGACCACTTCCTCGACAACACCTACAACGCGATCATGCTCGTCTCCGACTTCCCGGTGAAGGACGAGTACGCGATCCGGGGCGTCCGCTTCAAGGACATCCGCGTGGACGGCACCGGCACCTCCGTGCTCAGCGCCCGCTCCGCCGGCTCGGCGTCCTTCGAGAACGTGGACGCCCGTAACGTCGGCGCGGTCGGTGTCAACAACTGCGGATCCTTCAACTTCCCCGCCTCCGGATCCGAGTTCGCGGTGAACGACCTCGGCGGCAACGACGGAGGCGGCACGACCGGCCCGTGGATGGCGTCCTGGGAACTGCCCAACACCATCACCTGCGACGACCGCCCGCCAGTGGTCCGGCCACCGGCCCCGGCGCCCTGGTGAGGGACGCCGGCCACTGACGCGCACTGCCGGGCCCGCGGCGCCAACACGACGCGCCGCCCCCCCCCGCCGGCCCGCCCCCCCCCCCCAGGACGTCCCCGGGGCCGGCCCCCCCCCCCCCCCCCCGCCCGGGTGGGGTGTGGGGCGCCCCCCACCTTCCCCCGCGCCGCCGCCCGCCGGCCTCAGACGCCGCGCCCCCCGCCCCCGGGCGTACCGCGGCACCCCGGTCGATGTCCACCCGCTCAACCAGTTCCCGGGTCGACCGGCCACGCCGGCGGGTGGTGGAGACCTCGGCGGCCAGTGGGGCCAGTACGAGTACGTCACCGACATCGGCGTGCCGCGTGACAGGCCGCGTGGACCGAGGGCCCTTGCCGCCCCCTGCCCGGACGGCGCACGAGCCACAGCGGCTATCCTTGCTCACTTGCCCGGGCCGACCGCCGCAGAAGCCAGGGGGAGCGGGCCCGGCCCGATGCCGTAACCGCGGGGTGATCTTGGAATGGATGCCCTCGCGTAGTTGCTGCACTCCCCATGGGCTCACCCTCTTCCCGGGGTGTTCCGGGTCACGCGGCCCGGCGCGACGGGACGTGGAAACCGTGGGCGAGCCCGCATCGCCCCGCTCACCGGTCCCCGGCTCGTTGTCTTCGAAAGGTTCTCCTGCACCATGCCCTTGGCTCTCCTGGCCCTGGCCGTCGTCGCGTTCGGTATCGGCACGACCGAGTTCGCCACGATGGGGCTGCTGCCCCAGATCGCCGACGGAATCGGTGTGTCCGTACCGGACGCCGGCAACGTCGTGTCGGCGTACGCGCTCGGTGTCGTCGTCGGCGCGCCGCTCCTGACGGGCATATGCGCGCGTGTCCCGCACAAGCGGCTGCTGCTCCTCCTGACCGGACTGTTCGTGATCGGCAACATGGCGTCCGCCGTCGCCCCCGACTTCGGCACGCTCTTCGCCGCACGTTTCCTCGCCGGTCTGCCGCACGGCGCGCTGTTCGGCGTCGGCGCCGTCGTCGCCTCGCGCCTGGTCGCCCCGGACCGGGCCGCACGCGCCGTCTCGAAGATGTTCCTCGGACTCACCATCGCCAACATCGTCGGAGTCCCGGCCGCCACCGCCCTCGGCCAGCACCTGGGCTGGCGCTCCGCCTACGGCGCGGTCGCGGTCATCGGCCTCGTCGCCCTGGCCGCGCTGGCCGCCTTCGTCCCGCACCAGCCGCGCGGGGGGCAGTCCGGTGTCCGGCACGAGCTGCGGGCCATGGGCAACAAGCAGGTCGTCATCGGTCTGGCCACGGCCGTCGTGGGCTTCGGCGGATTCTTCGCCGTGTACAGCTACCTCGTACCGATGCTCACGCACCTGACCGGCCTCTCCGGCACCTCGACCACCTGGGTCCTCGCGCTCTACGGCGTCGGCATGACGCTCGGCACCCTGATCGCCGGACCGCTCACCGACCGCGCGCTGCGCCCGACGATGTACTGGGGGCTCGTCCTGCTGGCCGCGGCCCTGGTGACGTTCTACTTCGCGGTCCACAGCACCGTGCCCGCCCTGCTGACGATCATCTTCATCGGCGCGATGGGCTCCCTCATCACCACACCGATCCAGATGCTCCTCATGGCCAAGGCGAAGGACGCCCCGACCATGGCGGCGGCCTCCAACCACTCGGCGTTCAACCTGGCCAACGCGGGCGGAGCCTGGCTCGGCGGCCTGGTCATCTCGGCGGGCTGGGGCTGGGCCGCGCCCAACCTGGTCGGCGCGGCTCTCGCCGTGGCCGGTCTGGGCCTCGCCTTCACCGGCGGTGTCATGGACCGCGGCCGGCGGCGCTCCGAAGTGATCACACAGGCGTCGCCCGTCGCCGAACAGGAGACGCGGGTCACCACCGCGGACTGACCGGTCGACCCGGACGCGGTGCCCGCCTGCACGGCATCCGACATGGCATCCTCCGATGCGGCATCCCGCAGAGCGCTCGGCCGGACGTCCGAGTAGGGGCGTTCGGCACCCCGGCGCGACTATTCGGACCGGCCCGCGCCCTCGACGGCCGGGCCGGCGCCCTCCACGGCCGGGCCGGCGGACCGCGCGCCTCCGGCATGGCCCGTCGCCCCGGCGGCACCCGCCCCGGCGGCACCCGCCCCGGCGGCACCCGCCCCGGCGGTGTGGTGCGCCGGGGCGGCCATCCCGCACGGCGCGCAGCCGGCCGCCTGCTCCGGGCGCAGCGGTACGCCGTTGTCGCGCAGCACCTCGCGGAGGTCGAGGATGAGCGGGAACACCTCGTGGTTGTGGTCCTCGCCCTGTTCGTCCCAGGCGCGCTGCTCGGCCTCGACCGCCGTCCGGTCCTGCGCGAAGACCCGCTCGGTGAAGCGGCGGATGAGCGGCCAGGCGAGATGCAGCGCCCCGGGCACCGACGGTTTCGCGATCGTGAGCAGGCCGTAGGCGTGATTGATCCGCTGCTCCGCGTCCTCCGGCACGTACGCCGCCCAGAGCGAGAACACGGGCAGGTCGCCGCCCTCGGGGACGTCCCGCAGGGTCTGGTACGGATACTCGGTGCGGATCGTGATGACATCGGGGCGGTCCTTCCCCCCGATCCCCTCCGCGGACAGCAGGCCCGCGCCCCGGTCCTTGCGCCCTCCGGCGGGGACGAAGAGATAGCGCGCCTCGACGTGCCGTGGCCCGGCGTCGTACCCGAGCAGTTCCGGCTGGATCCGGCCGAGCACACTCCGGTGCAGGAACTGATGGTTCATGTCGAGCAGGTTCTCGTGCATGAACGAGTAGTGGCAGCGCACGGTGCGGGAGAACGTCATGGTGCGGTGCGTGGCGGAGTGGTACTCGGGAAGGAACGGGAACGGCGCGTCCTCGGCGAGGGCCGGGTCACCGGGGAACACGAACACCAGCCCATAGGCCTCGCGCACCGGATATGAGCGCACCCCGCGCGGCGGACGCTCGCAGCCCTTGGGCAGATAGGGAATCTGCGAGATGCGTCCGTCGCCCCGATAGGCCCACGCGTGATAGCAGCAGCGCAGGATGTCACCCTCGACCACGCCCATGCTCAGCGGTACCTGCCGGTGTGCGCAGCGGTCCTCCAACGCGTGCACGGCACCGCTGCGCCCCCGGTACAGCACGATCCGCTCACCGGCGAAGACGGCCGCGAACGTCCGGTTGCGCCGTACCTTCCGAGAGGTGGCCACCGGATACCAGTGATCGGGGGAGATACCGACCCGGCGCAGGTCGGAGATCCTTCCGGGCCGGTCCGCCGGGCGGCTGTCCGAGTGACGCGCCGCCGAAGGCTCCGGGCGGGCGCGGGGATGCGGGTCCGATGCGGGGTGGTCGTGCCGGGCCTCGGTCATGTGCGGTGCTCCCTTGCATCGGGGCGCGATGTCGCGTCGTGCGGCAGCGGCGGGGAGACCGCGCGGCAGGTCCACGGTCCGCGTCCCGCCGCGTCGCCACCCCGGCCAGGGAACTCACCCCGCGGCAGTAGGCGGTTCGGCCCCGCCGCGGCGGGGCTCCACCTTCCAACCGTCACCGCGTGCGCGACGGCCGTCAACCGCGGGAGGGCGTTGGTGTTACGACGACCGGCCCCGCCGGCCGGTCGCGTCAGGGGGTGTGTCCCGGCCCGCGTTGCTCGGGCAGGCCCCGTTTCCGTCAGGGCGGTGCGTCCCCGAGCTCTCCGTCCCGGCTGAGCAGTTCGTCCAGGTCCGCGAGCCGGTCCAGTCCCCGGACCGCCTGTGCCGTCCGATGGTTGCCGGCCAGCCGCCGGCGGTGACGGTGCAGGAACGCCCAGTACCCGGTGGTGTAGGGACACGCCGTTTCGCCCGAGCGTTCCGTAGGCCGGTAGGCGCAGCCCTTGCACAGGTCGCTCATGCGGTTCACGTAGGAGCCGCCCGAGGTGTACGGCTTCGTGGTCATCCTCCCGCCGTCGGCGTACTGGGACATTCCGACGACGTTGGGCAGCATGACCCAGTCGTAGCCGTCGACGAAGCAGCGGTGGAACCAGTCCGTCACCGCCCTCGGATCCCAGCCGCGTTGCAGCGCGTAGCTGCCGAGCAGCATCAGCCGGGGGATGTGATGCGTCCAGCCGGTGTCGCGGACCTGTGCCAGCGCCGTGGCCAGACAGCGCGCGGTCACGGCGTCCGCGTCCAGTTCCAGGAACCAGTCCGGGAGCGGCGCGTCGTGCCGCAGGGCGTTGCTGTCCCGGTAGTCGTCGCCGAAATACCAGTAGACCTGCCAGACGTACTCGCGCCATCCGGCGATCTGCCGGACGAACCCCTCCACACTGTTCAGCGGCGCCTGTCCGGCTCTCCAGGCCCGTTCGGCCCGCTCCACGCATTCGAGCGGGTGCAGCAGACCGAGGTTCAGCGACGAGGAGAGCAGGCTGTGGCTCATCACCGGATCGGCCTCCAGCATGGCGTCCTCGTACGGGCCGAAGCCGGCCAGCCGGTGCTCGGCGAACCGTCGCAGCGCGGCCAGCGCCTCGCGCCGCGACGCCGGGAACCCGCGGGGGCCGTCCCGCCCGACGAAGCGCACCGCGCCCTCGCGTTCCCACCGGTTCAGGTCGTGGCGCACCCGCTCGTCGATCTCGTCCTCGCGGGGCCGGTACGGCGCCGGCGCGCCCAGGGTGTGTTCTCCCCGGGGCGGGGGTTCACGGTTGTCGTGATCGAGGTTCCATCGCCCGCCCGCCGGGGCGTCGGCGTCCATCAGCAGATCGTGCTCGCGCCGCACCCAGCGGTAGAAGTCCTCCTGGCGCAACGCCCGGCCGCCGCGGTCGTCGGCCCAGGCGTGAAAGGCCGGCTGCGGCACCAGGAACCCGCGGGCGGGCAGCACGGTGACCGTGTCGAGTGACTCGACCAGCCGCAGGGCCGCGTGTGAGGTGGGGTGGTGCACCGTCACCGCGTCGTCGCCGACCGCTTCGCGCAGTCCCTCGCGGTAGGTCTCGCTGCGGACGTAGCGGACGCGTCCGCCGAGCTCGGCCGCGCGGTGCCGCATGGCCGACAGGACGAGATGGGCCTTCGCCCGGTGGAAACGCCGACGGCGGAACACGGAGCGGGCCTCGATGATGACCACCGGTGCGTCACGGTCCGGCCCGTTCTCGCCAGGAGCGAGAAAGTGGGGTCCGAGCTGGTCACCGAAGAGCCAGTGGGCTGTGGTCATGAGCGGATCTCTACACGGCCGTCGGCCGAAGGGTTCCTCTTCCGGGGGCGAGTCCGCGTCTCCGCCCCCGAAGGGGTGACGACCGGCACCGCCTTCGGGTGGCCGGTCAGGTCGCCCGAGGCGGAGGGGCCGCGTGATCGCCGGGCGGGGGGATGCGCAACGCGAGCAGGGCGATGTCGTCGATGGCGTCGGGACCGGCGATCTCGTCCGCGATCTCGTTCAGCAGCGCGTCCAGGGAACGGCCGGCGTGGGCGGCCAGCATGCGGCCGGCCGCCTCGATGGCCAGGTCCATGTCCTCTTCGGGGCGCTCGACCAGGCCGTCGGTGTAGAGCATGAGCACACTGCCGGGTTCCAGGAGCAGCCGGTGCTGGTTGCGCGGCGGTGTGTTCAGCCCGGGGAAGACCATGACGTCGTGCGCGGTCAGCCGCTCGACGGCACCGTCGGGCCGTACGACGAGCGGGGGCGGGTGTCCGGCGTTCGTCCAGGTCAGTTCCCAGCTTCCCTCCTCGGCCGAACGGCAGGGGCGCAGGTGCGCGTGGACGAGGGTGCCGCTGGCGTTGAGGTTCAGGGATTCGTTCGCGTGCTCCAGCGCGCTGACCGCCCGTGCGGGCCCGCAGCCCGCGTGGTCGAGATCGGCCTGGCGGAGCATGCTGCGCACCTGCCCCATCAGAGTCGCCGCCCTCATGTCGTGGCCGGTGATGTCGCCGATCGACAGGGCCAGCACGGCGGCGGCGACGGACTCCTCCCCGCCCTGAGCCGCGGTGGGCAGCGGATAGGCGTCGTACCAGTCGCCCCCGATGAGATCCGTACGCGCGGCCGCCCGGTACAGCGCGGCCAGGTCCAGACGCGGCACCGAGGGCACATCGGTGAGCAGGGCCTCCTGCATCTCCCTCGCGGCGTCGACACGGCTGTCCACGAACAGCGCCCGCTCCACCGCCCTCGCGGTGTACCCGGCCAGCGAGGCGAGCACCGCCTGCTCCACGATGTCGATCTCGTGCTGGTGGTCCCAGCCCAGCACCAGCGTGCCGAGCGGGAGAACCGTGCCCGGCAGCGGCACGCACACCGCGGTCCGCAGCCCCAGAGCCGTGAACGTCTGGGCCGCTTCGGGTGCGTAGTCGCGCTCGAGCTGCGCCGGGTCCGTGATGGTGATCGTCCGGTTCTCCCTGGCCGCCCGCGCGGTCGGCCAGGCCGCGTCGAGCGTGTAGGTCTCGTAGGTGCGCTCCATCGACGTGCTGCCCATCACGTCGACCATGCGCCGCAGCCGCTTGGTGGAGCTGCCCTCCACCAGCACCAGCCCCACGTACACGGGCTTGAGGTCGCTGCTTACCAGTTCCCGGATCTGCTCCCGGACGTCGGCGAGGCCGGTGGTGTCCCCCAGCGCGTCCGCGGCCCGCAGCAGCAATTGGGAACGCTCCAGCGCGGCGCGGTGCCGTCTGGTCGCCTCGTTCGCCTCTGCCCGCGCCCGCGCCTCGTCCGCGCGGGCCTGCTCGTGGTGGCGCGAGACGATCCGCAGCCGCAGCTCCGCGCTGCACGCCGCCGCCAGGTCCTGGAGCAGTCCCAGCTCACGCTCGGTCCACTCCCGCGGACGGGTGTCGATCGCGCACAGCGACCCCAGTACATGTCCGGCCCCGTCGGTCAGCGGCATCCCCGCATAGCCGACGACTCCGAGGTCGGGGACGGCCGGACTCGCGCACGCCAGGGGATCCAGGCGGGCGTCGGTCAGGACGAGCGGCCTGCCGGTGGTCACGACGTGCCGGGACAGCGCGTGCGTCAACGGTGTCCGGCGGGTGTCCGCCCACGGCTCGGCCAGACCGACCATGCCCGGGAACACCTGACGCGAGGACTCCACCAGCGACACCAGCGCGACGGGCACACCGATCACCTCGGCCACGAGCCGGGCGAACCGGTCCATCCCCGCGTCCGCCGCAGCCGACAGTCCCGTCTCGCGCAAAGCCGCCAGCCGCCCGCGGGCCACGACCTCAGACGGCTCTCCCACCCTTGCCACAGTTCGCTCCCGAAGTCCTCTCACAGACGCCATGGACCATCACCGGACGGAGGCGACCGACCTCCTGCTCCGATACGTCCCTTGCCCCGGCCGGAAAGGAGAACCGCCGCGGGGACCTGTCCAGTATCGCCGTCGGCGGTGCGGGACGGTCTCCGTCAGTACCGTCCGCGTGCGAACACGCCGTCCGGGTCGAGAGCCCGGCTCAGGCGCTCGTGGAGGACGCCGCGGGGACGGGGGAGAGGGTGATCGATGTCGGGGCGGTAGGGGTGGTGGCCCTCGGCGGCGAACGCCTGGTGGAGGCGATCGAGAGTGCGGTGCGCGTCGCTGACGGCTTGTGCGTCCCGCGGGGAGAAGCCGAGGGTGACGACATGGTCGACCGTGTCGGCGTCGAGCACGTTCATGGTGACGCCGGGCGCGCCGGTACGGCCCTGGAGCGCGGCGCCGATCAGTTCGGCGGCCCGCGCGACGGCGGATCCGCGGAACGGGACGACGGGCAGGAACATCAACAGGCCCCGAGCGGTGTCGAGACAGCGGGCGCAGTGGCCGGTCTTGCGCAGGAAGAGGGTGTCGTCGGGGTCCGGCAGACCGGCGTAGGCGCGGTGTACGTGTTCGTCGGCCGTGTGGCGGGGAGCGGGTGTGAAGGGGGAGCCGTGCCGATCGGCCCGTTCGGCGACGAGGCGGGCGTGCGCTTCGACGAGGCCGGTGTCGCCGGTGAGGCAGACGTGCGCGAGAAAGCGGTCCTGGACCCCGTAGGTCCGGGCGGCGACAGAGTTGTAGATCTTGGTGGTGGGGGGAATCAGCCGTTGCGCGGTCCAGGACCGCAAGGTGTCGACGGCGGCGGGGAGTTCGGTCTCGGAGAAGGCCAGGGGCAGGACGCGCACCTCCTCCGGCCGGGGCAGCAGACGGACGACGGCCGCGGTGACGACGGCCGTCGCCGACTGGGTGAAGAGGTGGTTCAGGGAAGGGCCCCGGCCGTGTGGCTGGACCGTGCTGGAGTGTTCGTCCGGCCACCATCCGCAGCGCGTGAGCGTGCCGTCCGGCAGCACGAGTTCGAGGCCGGCCAGGTCGTCCGCGCGGCCGCGGTGCAGGCCGACGCCGCGTTCCAGGACGTTGCCGACGACACTGGTGTGCTGCGAGGCGCCGGTGAGATTGAACATCCGCGTCGAGCCGACGAGTTGTCCGGCCAACTCGCCCTGGGTGACGCCGGGTTCGACGACGGCGTACCCCTTCCGGAGGTCGATCGCGCGGACGCGGTCGAGCCGCGAGAGGTCGAGCACGGCTGCGCCCTCCTCGACCGGACGGCCGGAGCCCAGGCCCCAGTTGCGGCCGGTGCTCACCGGGTGCAGTGGTGTGTGCGCCCCGGTGGCCGCCCGTACGGCCGTGTCCCGCACGATGCGCACCACGTCCTCGACGCTCTCGGGCCGCAGCACCGCGGCGACCCTCCGGGCGCGGAAACGCCCCGACTCGACCGCCGCGTCGTCCGTTCCCGCTCGCGCGGGAGCGTCCTCGGGGGCGAGCCCTTCGGCCCGCGCCGCCCCGTTCCCCGCCCCGTTTCCCCCGCACCGCAGGCACCCATGTCCGCCCGGGTCGCCGATGACGGCGGGAGCGGTGGACGAAGGGGCGGATCTCCCCGGGACAGTGGTCATCGTGTTCTCTCCTGGACGCGAACTCCGGCCGGGTGGGGCCGGGGTGGGACGGGCGCGGTCGCGGCCGCCGGGGTTCGGGGGCGGAGCGTTTCCTCGACGCGTGCGGGCTCGGCCACCGGGGCTGCCCGGGCTACCGGGCGGTGTCGGGAGCGAGGTAGCCGAGCCGCTGCCGTGCGAGCCGCTCGGCCGCCTCGACCCCGGTCTCGGGCCGCTGCGGGCCGGGCTGCTGGGCGTTCTGGGCCATGAGCAGGCTCTGGTCCGTCGCGCCGCCGAACCGGTCGCACACCCAGACGTGCGCGTCGTACAGATGCTGGACCGCGGCGGTCACGGAGGCGGGGGCCAGCCGGTCGAAGACACCGCTGCTCCTGGACTGGCGCATGCAGTTGACGAGTGCGTGGTGGTCCCGGGTCTGCAGTCCGCTGAAGCCCGCGTTGACCGTGGGCGGGGTCATGGTGTCGCGGACCGGGCCGTACAGGTCCGGCGGGAAGTCGGCGGCGTAGCGCATGGACGCGGCGGTGCTGCGGCAGATCCAGCCGAAGGCGCGGACCAGCGCTTCCTCCTCGTGCGCGGTGGTGCCGTGATCGAGGTCGCGCATGGCGACGATCAGCAGTTGCAGCATGACGAAGAAGCGCTGATGGCCCACGAGCCAGCGCTCCTGGGCGGCCGCCGCGGGGTCGGCGGGCTGCCACCGGGTGTGTTTGCCGGCCGGACTCGGCAGGCCGGTGAGGAAGGTGCCCACCCCGAGCAGCAGGTCGTCGGGGTCCTCGTCGAGTGTGCTGCCGTTGCGGGCGATGTCGTCGCGGACGAGCAGGTCGCTGACGACGAGAGCGGCGGCGAGCAGGGCGGCACTGTCGCCCGTGGCCCGCCGTACGGAGAAGAAGCGGTCATGGATGTCGCTGCCGGCGGGGCGCGAGCCCTCGGCGGGCTCACCCTGCCCGAGACGGCCGGAACTCCAGGCCAGGAGGCCGGCGCGGGCCGCCGCGGCGGGTGTGCCGTCCTGCATGGCGGCGGTGTAGAGGCCCGGGGGGAAACCCTCGTGCAGCAGGGCCAGTTGTGCGCCGACCCGGGTGGCGGTGGCGGGAAGATCCGTGGGCAGCGGCAGGGTCAGAACGCTGGGGCTGCGGGGCACGGCGTCGTTCGTCACAAGTCTCTCAGCTATCGATTGGCAACAGGGAGTCAGTGATCAACTACTCTAGGTGTTCAAGAAGGGTGCTTTTGCCACACACCACCGCGAAGCGGGAGCAATGCCATGCATCAGACGATGGAAACGGCGACGAACGAGCCCGTCCGGCGACCGGGGCCGGGCCGACCGGCCACCACGGCTGAACCAGGAGGGAACACACCTGTCCCGCTGATGGAACTGACCACCGGCTTCTGGCGTTTCAAGGTGCTGGCCGCCGGAGTCGACCTCGGACTCTTCTCGGTCCTGTCCCGGTCCGGCCCCCTGGACGCGCGCTCCGTCACCACCGAGTTGGGCCTGCACCCCAGGCCCGCCCGGATGCTGCTCGCCTGTTGCACGGCCCTCGGGCTGCTGACCCGCGAGGACGGCCGCTACGGCAACGCGCCGATCGCCGAGGAGTTCCTGGTCGAGGGCCGGCCGAACTACTTCGGCGGCTTCGTGCGCTACTCGGACCGGCACGGCTATCCCGGATGGGGCCGGCTCCAGGAGGCGATCCGTGACAACCGGCCCACCACCTGGGACCCGGACCTCCAGGACTCGGCGTTCGTCACCACCGACCCGGAGATCCTCGAAGGGTTCTGGGAGGCGATGTTCACTCTGTCGTCGTTCACCGCGCAGGCCCTGGCCGACGCCTACGACTTCACCGCGCACCGCCGACTGCTCGATGTGGGCGGGGGCACCGGAGCCTTCCCCATCGGGCTGTGCCGTCGGTACCCCCATCTCGGCGCGACCGTCCTCGACCTGCCGCACATCACGGAGATGACCCGCGAGAAGGTCGCCGCGCTCGGACTGACCGGCGCGATCGGCACCCACGACGGCGACTTCCTGTCCGGGGAGCCGCTGCCCGAGGGGCACGACGTGATCCTGCTCAGCATGATCCTGCACGACTGGAACGAGACGACCGGGCGCAGACTCCTGGAGAAATGCCATGCGGCGCTGCCCGACGGCGGAGCGGTCATCATCTGCGAACTCGTCCTCGACGACGACGAGACCGGCCCCGCGCCGGCCGCGCTCATGGGGCTCAACATGCTGGTCGAGACGCGCTCGGGCCACAACTACACCTACGGCGAGTACCGGCGCTGGCTCACCGACGCGGGATTCACCGACATCACGGTGGCCCCGCTGGACGCCGCGGGCGCGAACGCGGCCCTCGTCGCCCGCCGGACCGGCGGATAGGCTCGACCGCGTCCACAAGATCGCCGAAGCCCGGTCCTGGGCACCGAGGAGTCGTCGATGCACACCCCGGAACCGAGCCACGCCGTACGGCTCGCCACGTACGGGAGGGTGGCCTCCCATCTGTCCCTGCTGAGCGACCGCAGGCTCGGCGAGGTCGTGGCCGAGGCCTCCCCGCTGGGGTCCGGCATCGGCGGCAGGTCCGCGGAACTGGTCATCGACGGCACGCGCGTGTTCGTCAAGAAGGTCCCGCTGACGGACACCGAGATGCGGCCGGAGCACGCACGGTCGACGGCGAACCTCTTCGGGCTGCCGATGTTCTACCAGTACGGGGTGGGCTCGGCGGGGTTCGGCGCCTGGCGAGAGCTGGCCGCGCACGTCATGACCACCAACTGGGTCCTCGGGGGCGCGTACGAGGGCTTCCCGCTGATGTACCACTGGCGCGTGCTGCCCGACTCGCCTCCCGAGGGGTTCGCCGACGCGCTCGGGGGCGTCGACGAGGCGGTCGAACACTGGGAGGGCTCATCGGCCGTGCGGGAGCGTCTGGAGGCCATCGGGCGCTCCTCGGCCAGCCTGGTCCTCTTCCTGGAACACATCCCGCGGACACTCGCCGACTGGCTGCACGACCACCGGACCGCCGCGGCGGAGGGAGGGGACGGCTCGCCGTTCCGGTGGGCGGAGCAAGCACTGGCACACGGCACCGCCTTCATGACCTCGCACGGATTCGTCCACTTCGACGCCCACTTCGCCAATGTGCTGACCGACGGCCGGCGGCTGTACTTCGCGGACTTCGGGCTCGCGCTGAGCTCCGGCTTCGAACTGACGTCGGCCGAGGCGGAGTTTCTCTCCGACCACCGCCACTACGACCGCTGCCACACCGCGCGCCACCTGCTGCGCCATCACCTGCCCGCGGGACCGAGGGACGACACGGAGTACGAGGCGTTCCTTCGCGCATGGATCGCCGGACACCGTCCCGAAGGCATACCGCGCGAGCTCGCCGGGATCATCGACCGCAATGCCCGGGCCGCCGTGACCATGGGGGAGTTCGCCCGGCGTCTGCTCACCGAGAGCAGGCGGACGCCGTATCCGGTCGCCGAGTTCGAGCGGGCCTGGGAAACCGCGGGGGTTGTGGCGGCCTCCTGAGGCCACACACGGATCCACGGTCCCGCCGGGCAAGTCGGCCGCCGGCGGGACCGCTTGGTGGTGCGGTCCCGCCAAATGCCGTCCTCCGGAGCCGTGGTGAGGTCAGCCGGCGGAGTCGGGCTCGGGCGCCGGCCGGCGGCGGCCTACGGTCCCCACGACGAGGTCGGCGGCCAGGAACGCGGCCAGCGGTATGCCGAAGAGGGGGAGCGCCCAGCCGAGCGCGACGACCACCACGACGCCGGGCACCAGGGCCCCGTACGGCATTCCGCGCCAGGCACCGCGGGCCGGCGGGGCGCCGAGACGGGCACCGCGGCCGGTGCGGGTGGGGCGGCGCTGCCACCACATGCGGTAGCCCCAGAGGATCATGCAGGTCAGGCCGATGGCCAGCACCGCCAGCAGGATCTGGTTGACGAGGCCGAACAGGGTGCCCATGTGGGCGTTGATGCCCCAACGGGTCAGCTTCGACAGGACGGGCCAGTCCTCGAAGTCCACCCGGTCGACCACCTTCGCGGTCGAGGCGTCGACGGCGACGCTGTCGCGTCCGACCGGCCAGAGATTACGGGTCTGCGAGACGGTCCACGCGGTGGTGGCGTCCTGCGGCACGCTGATGGCCACGGGGCCCGACAGACCGTCGCGCCGCGCCGCGTCGAGGACCCCGTCGATGGCCTTCGGGTCAGCAACCCGCGTGGTGTGGGCGCCTGTTCCACCGCTGTGGTGGTGGCCGCCCTGCTCGTCGGCGGATCCGCCGGGCAGGGCGGTCGACACTCCGGGCGTGCCGGAGCGCAGCGCGTCCAGCGCCTCACCGAAGTGAGCGCCCGCGAAACGGGACCAGGTCAGACCGGTCGCGGACAGGACCAGCAGACCGACCGCGAGCCACACACCCGTCACCGCGTGCCGGCTTCGGGTGCGGCGCACGCCCTTCTTGGCGGCGAGGTCCGGCAGCAGCAGGCGTCGCGCGGTCCGGTTGCGACGCTGCCGGCGCCACCAGAGGACCAGGCCGCCGAGGACGAGGACCCACAGCCAACTCGCCGCGATCTCCGAGTAGTAGCGGCCGGTCGTGCCCAGGTGCAGATTGCGGTGCAGGTCGTCCAGCCAGGTCTTCAAGGGCGTGGATCCGTACCAGGTGGTGAGCTGTCCGGTCACCTTGCCCGTGTACGGGTCCACGTAGACGGTGTGCGCCCGCTCGCCCAGTTCCGGCAGCGCGAAGTCCACCTGCGTCGTCTCCTCCCCGCTTCCCGGGCGGACGGCGACGAGCGTGCCCTTCGGATGACCGGCCCGCGCTGCGGCCACCTGTTCGGCCAGCGGCCGGGTGGCGTCGGCCTTGTGCGCGACGGTGAGCTCCTTGTCGTAGACGAACGAGTCCAGTTGGGGGGTGAAGGTGTAGAGCAGTCCGGTCACCGCCGCGACGAGCAGGAACGGTGCCACCAGAACACCGGCGTAGAAGTGCAGTCGCGCCATCAACGGCCCGAAGCCCGAAGGCCGTCGCTCCGGTCCGGGCGTCACGGCCGCGGATTCCGCGCCCTCGGGCGGATCGGTGAACTGTTCGCCTGGAGCAGGCAGTTCGGGGGCGTCGGAGTTGACGGACAAAATCCCACCTCGTTCTGTGTCGGCCGCGCGCGACGCCGCTCCTCGGTCCGGGGCGGCGGGCGCCCCGGCCGACGACCGAGCCGCGGCGTCTCTCCAGCGGCCTGCTTGTGGCCGTGTGGTGAGGCAGTCGGACAGGCGGCCCGTTCAGTTCCCGTGACGATCCAGAAATGTGCGCGAGGAATCCCTCGGACATCGGCCTCGCGGACACCACGCACGGCCTGTCACGGCAGCGAGCCGGTCCGACACGAAGCGACGCCAAAGAACGGCTTTGGCGTCACGCTTCACGACCAGCCGTTCACACAGGGGCATATTGTCCAGATATGGGTTTATCGTCCCGGTGTCCGGGGAGTTACACAACAGTGCTTCGGATAAAAGGCACGTCCGTGAGAGCGTTCGCTCCAGCACGTGTCACCGAAAGTGTGCGCGCCCCCATGGTGTTTCGCCCAGTCGGCAACCCTTGAGGGAGCTGTCAGTACATGACCTGCACTATTGCCGCGCAGCGCCGTCGGCACGACGACGCCCCCGACACCGACGCCGCCTTCTCGCACCTGTCGGGGCTTCCCGACGGGCCCGAGCGGCAGGCGCTGCGCGAGGAGATCGTCGAGGCCTGGATGCCGATGGCGGAACGCATCGCCGGCAAGTACCGCGGCAGGGGTGAATCCGTCGAGGATCTGGCCCAGGTCGCCGCTCTGGGCCTGGTGAAGTCCGTGGACCGCTACGACCCCGGTCGGGGCAACGCCTTCGAGAGCTACGCGGTCCCGACCATCGTCGGCGAGATCAAGCGCCACTTCCGTGACCACATGTGGGCCGTGCACGTACCCCGCCGTGTCCAGGAGGCACGCAACCGGGTCCGCGGCGCCGTGAAGGACCTCACGCCCACCAACGCGGACCGACAGCCCAGCGTCGCCGCCATAGCCGAGTACGCGCAGCTCAGCGAGGACGACGTACGCGTCGGCCTGGAGGCCCTGGACAGTTTCGCGACCCTGTCGCTGGACGCCCAGCTCACCGACGGCGACGACGGCTACTCCCTGGCGGACGCACTGGGAGTAGCCGATACGGGCTTCGACCTCGTCGTGAACCGGGAGGCCCTGAAGCCCGCCCTGGCCAGGCTGCCCGAGCGCGAGCAGACGATCCTCTACCTGCGGTTCTTCCGCGACATGACGCAGAGCCGTATCGCGGAGCGGCTGGGCGTCTCGCAGATGCACGTCTCGCGCCTGCTCAGCAGTTGCTGCGCCACGCTGCGCGAGGACGTTCTCGCGGAGACGTCCGGGACCGCGGAGGCGTCCGGGGCCGGAGATTCCTCCCGCTCATGAAGCAGCGGCATGGGAGCCCCGATGAGGCGGACTGCCGACACGGGAGCGATGAGGCGCACCAGCCTCACGATGGTGTCTCGGACGCCACCGTGGAGGCTTTGGGCGCCTTGTCGAAGGCCTTGGAGACGACCGAACGGGCCCGCGGGCACCTGTACGACTTCCACCAGCTCACGGGTGGAGCCGACTTCGAACTGGACCGCGCCGTGCGGCTGTTGCGCGAGGCCGGACATGCCGGGTGCGCCGACCGCGTCGAACGGGAGATCCTGGGACGCAATGTCATCCCCGGGCACTGGACATTCCAGATCATCGAGGCCTACAACGCCACCTATTACGAGGCCTTCAAGAGCGTCGAGGCCGAGATCCGAGAGGAACTCGCCGACGGCGCGGACCACTTGTTCGAAGCTCGGCTGAAGGAACAGCGCCGAGGTCCACTTGAGGCCTGACGGGTGGGCCAGGTGCCGCATGGAGAACGAGCACATGGGAACCCGCTGTTGATACGCGGAAGCCGTTCCGCGGCCAAGGCCCCGACAGGGAGGCCCTGATGTTGTCCCGCAGCCTCGACCACGGTGTCCTGGTCGTCACGGTCCACGAGGACCCCGGCACAGGGCTGCGGGTCGAGTTCACCGCGCAAGTCCGCGACCTCGTCCGCGCGCACGAGCCGACGCCGGTCGTCGTGGTCATCGACGAGGCCGCGGCCACACCCGGTGTGGTCCGTGCCCTCGTGGACGCCTTCGGCGAGTGCGGCGACCTCGGTGTCCTCGCGTCGGTGGCCACCCACAGCGCGTCCGCGAGGAGGCTGTTCGAGGTCGCCGCGGACCGGGGCGGCTCCCGGCTCGTCGTCCACTCCCGCATCGACGTCGCCGTGACCACCGCGTACACCGTCACGGCGTGACCGGCTCACCGGCGCGGGCATCGCCAGTGCCGCGGCGGGCAAGCGTTGCCCGCCGCGGCCTTCAGTCCGCCGGCCAGGCTCCCACGGCCTGTCGGTAGGCCACGTGTCCGCCCAGCGCGCCGGTGACGCCGACCGCCACCAGCCCGCCCAGCGACCACAGCCTCGCCTTCGCCGGGTGGTGGCGGAGCCGCGCCGTCAGGGAGGCGGCGAAGAGCGCCACCGCGGTCACGTTCGCGACGGCGTGGGCCAGTCCGACACGCGCCTGCTCGGGCGGCAGGTCCGCCCAGTCGACCCACCCCGTGATCGCCGCCGGGGCGATCCCGGCCAGTCCTACGGCCGTCAGCGTCGTCGCGGCGCGTTGCCCCGCCGGCGTGACGTCCATGACGGCGGCCGACAGCCAGCAGCCGATCGGGACCTGCACCAGGACCGGATGCACCGGATGGCCCAAGGGCCGGCCGTGCAGCAGATCGCGGGCCGTGCCCAGCGGCAGCGAACGGATTCCCCGCTGCAGCTTCCGGATCACGGCGTCCGCCGCTTCCGACCGCTCGATGCGGGCCAGCCCGGCCAGCCATCGGGCCGAGACGCCGTCCGACGCCAAAATCGTCCGAGAATCCAGGGAAGTATCCGGATCGTATGCGTTCATACCAAACGACTACCCGGAGCGACGGCACTTTCCCACCCGCCGCTCGTGTGGCGTGGGGTGATTCCGAGTGGTGCCGCGGTCGGGGAAGGGCCCGGCAGACCGAGGGCGCGCCGCGGCGGCGACGCACCTCCGGCTTTCCGCGCTCACCCCTCGGTCTGTCAGCAGTAGAGGTTGGCTCCCGGCGTGACACCGAGGATCGACGTGAAGCGCTGGTAGGCGTCGACACGGCTCTGCACCTGCGCGGGGTTCTTGCCGTCGCATTCCAGCGAGCCGTTGATGCTGCGGATGGTCTGGCCGAAGCCGGCGCTGTTGACCATCGCGTTGTGGGGCGTCATGGTGCCGGGGCCCGACTGCGTGTTCCAGTACCAGAGGCCGGTCTTCCAGGCGACGGCGGCGTCGGTCTGGACGAGGTTGGGGTTGCCCAGCAGGTCGATGCCGAGCGCGTCACCCGCGGCCTTGTAGTTGAAGTTCCAGCTGAGCTGGATCGGCCCGCGCCCGTAGTAGGCCGACTGACCGGCCGGGCAGCCGTAGGGCTGGCTCCAGTCGCAGTAGTGCGAGTAGTTGGCGGTGTTCTGTTCCACCACGTAGACCAGACCGCCGGTCTCGTGGTTCACGTTGGCGAGGAACGCCGCGGCTTCCTGCTTCTTGACGGTGTCGCTGCCGCTGTTGGCGAAGCCGGGGAACGAACTCAGCGCCGCCTTGAGGCCGTTGTAGGTGTAGAAGGAATTCCGGTTCGGGAACATCTGGTTGAACTGCGCCTCGCTCACGACGAATCCGTCGGAGGGGTTGGTCGTGCCGCCGTCACAGGAGTACGGGTCCCAGAACCAGGTGCTGATGGTGGGGTCGTACCCCGGGTTGTCGTGCTCCGCTATGTAGGCCTTCCCGTCGGTGTACCGGACGATGTTGCCGGTCACGTAGGACCTGCCGGGCACCCAGTCCGGGTAGCTCGAACAGGACCCGCCGGGCGGGTTCGTCGGGCCGCTGTCACAGGAGTACGGGTCCCAGTACCAGGTGCTGATGGTGGGGTCGTAGCCCGGGTTGTCGTGTTCGGCTATGTAGGTCTTGCCGTCGGTGTACCGGATGATGTTGCCGGTGGCGTAGGACCTGCCCGCCACCCAGTCCGGGTAGCTCGAACAGGATGCGGCGGAGGCGCCGGCGGCCGGCAGCAGCACCGGTGCGGAGCCTCCGATCAGTATCGCGGCCAGGAGGTAAGCGGCGCGGCGTTGTGACACGGGATCAGTCCTTTGCGGAGCGGGGGCCGCTGCGGAGGCGGGGGGAGCCATGCGCGTACGCCGACGGAACGCCGGTGCCGCGGAGTCCGGGCGACCGTGGTGGGGGGTGTGGACCACACTCAACCGCTTTGGTCTGTACCAGTCAAGGTGTAGACCAATCGGGGTTCGGGTCATTGGCGAAAAAGCGCCACGTGCCGCCAGACGCCCAACTGCTGTACGAGCCTCGGCAGTTGATCGGGCCCGGTGGCCGTGATCTCTCGTCGGCGGTGGTTCTCGACCAGGAGGACCGCTCGATCGGGCCCGTGGCCGCCCGGATCAGCGGGTGCCGAGGTTCCCGAACCGGGCGAGGCAGTGCCAGACCTTCTTGAGATCCTGCGGCTCGTACCGGCCGGTGCGGGCGGCGTCTCCGACGACCCGGGGAGTGAGCCGGCCGCCGACGGCGATCTCGGCTCCCAGATCCACGTACTCCCCGCCCCGGTAGTGCGGATGACGCCGCAGTTCGGCCACCCCGAGCCGGAAGCCGGGATGCCATTCGACGGGACACGGGAGGCGTCGCGCCGCGTCATGTACCTCGGTCCCGCGATAGCTGGGGTCCAGCACAAGGGCTTCCACGTCGCGGTCGAATCTGACGGGCCCGTGGAGGTGTGCCTCGATGTGGTCGTCCAGGGCGTCCGCGTTCGCCGCCTCGGCGAGGTCCACGAGCGAACAGCGGTCCGCGATCGCGAAGGCGGACGGCTCGGCGGAACTGTCCGGGTAGCAGAACGTGGCGCGCGCAAGGGTCTCGGAGGTGAGCCTGAAGTACGAGGAACCGAAGCGCGGAGCGCCGCCTGCCGGGGTGCGGTGGTAGTTCAACGCGCCGTAGACGGGGCGCAGTTCGGGAGCGGCGTCGTCGTAGGCGCCGGCAAAGCCAGTCGGCCCTGTGGTGGACGAAAGACGTCTTCGGCCGGCATCAGGAACGTCGCTTCCGCCGTGCTCGCCACCTACTGGTGTCGGGGAGCGGGCTCGCTCATCCCTCGGGCGGGGATTCGGCGTGGGCGGCGGCGCGGATCGCGTCGGTCTGCAGTGTGGTGATGCGCTCGATGACGAGTCCCAGGGAGACAGCCGCCGCGATCATGAGCGCTTCGGTCACCACGAGCAGAGCCATCGACTTCGGGGCCACCTGGGTCGCCGTCACGGCCGTGAGCCCGTGGGCGATCCAGGCGCCCCACCACAGATTCACCAACGTGACGTCCCGCTTCTCGTCCCACGACCGGGAGCTCGCGCGCCCGATGTGGAGGACCGTCTCGCGGGGGGCGAAGAGGTTGGCCACCGGGATGAACCAGGCGCCGATCGTCCAGCCCGCGGTCGGGACGGGGCTGTGGGGGGACAACAGCTCGGCGTTGCGCCGGGTCCGGGCGAGCCACACGAGGAACAGCACGATCGCGAGCGCCATCAGATCGACGAACACTCTGGAGACGGAGCCCGAGTCCTTGGACGCGTCCAAGGGGTGCAGCCTGTGGTCCCTGAGGGCCACCGCCCGGAACACGTCCGCGACCGTGGCCACCGCTATCGCCGCCTGCGCACAGCGGGCAAGCGTCAGGGGAGCCTTGCGGGCGGTACGCGCCCTGTCCGTGTGGCCCGTCCGGGAAGTGCGTGCGAGGGCGCTCGGCGGGTGCTGGGGCGGAGTGATCATAGTGCCGGATCATCGCACGCGCGTGCGGTATCCAGGCGGCTCGGCGTTGCGCCGGGACCGGGCTTCCTCAGGCGCCCGGTCGAAGCGTGGCGGGCTCCGTGGTGAAGGCGCGTTGCAACAGGGTGTAGAGCGTGTCCCGCTCCTCCTCGCTCAGCCTGTTCAGCCCCGCACGCGTGGTGTCCATCTTGGCGCGGATCACGTCGATCACGCGCTGCCCCTCGGTGGTGAGGACGACGTTCTTGACGCGCCGGTCTGTGGGGCTGGGCTCGCGCCGCACCAGATCGCGCTTCTCCAGCCGGTCGACGATCCCCGTCATGTTGGAGGCGTCGCAGGTCAGGATGGTGGCGAGGGCCCGCATCGCGGCCGGTCCCCGGCGCAGCACGTTCAGCGTCTTGCCCTGGCTCGCCGTGAGGTTCTCGCTCGCCGCGGCCACCGTGAAGTCGCCGTAGTAGGCCCCGAGTGAGACCGACAGGAGCTCCATGAGCTGGTCCGTGTCCACACCGCTGGTTCCTGTCATGTGGGTCACCCTACGCCAGGAAGTTTGACCATCTCAAATATTCACGGCTACGGTCAGCTATTGCTTGAAGTTCTCAAGCATCGAGGTTGTTAACTAGTTAGGGCAGACTTTCCGTGTCTCACACACAGCAAGCGGCGTCGACGAGGTCCTCCGGGCAGACCGGGATCGTCCTGGTGCTCGGGCTCGCCGCCATGGTCGTCTCGATGATGCAGACCCTGGTCGTCCCGATCCTGGGGATGATCCAGAGCGACCTGAAGGCCAGTACGGCCAACGTGAGCTGGGTGACCACCGCGACCCTGCTGTCAGCCGCCGTGTTCACCCCGCTGCTCGGCCGCTTCGGCGACCAGCACGGCAAGAAGCCCACGCTCGTCGGCGTGCTCGTCGTGATGATCGCCGGATCGGTGCTGGCCGCCACCACGACCTCGCTGACCTGGCTGATCGTCGGGCGCGTGATGCAGGGAGCGGCGACCGCGATCTTCCCGCTCGCCCTCTCCGTACTGCGTGAGGAGATCGCGCCGGAGAAGCTGCACGGAGCGATGGCCCTGGTCAGCGGCACGCTCGCGTTCGGCAGCGGGCTCGCCCTGGTCGGTGCGGGCCTCCTCACCCAGGGTTCGCACCCCGACTACCACCGGCCCTTCTGGCTGGCCGTCGTGCTCGCGGTGGTGGCCCTGGTCGGCGTGCTGTTCATGGTGCCCGCTTCCCGGACGAAGACGGGTGGACGGACGGACTGGCTGGGTGCGCTGACCCTCGGGCTGCTGCTGGTGCTCCTCCTGCTGCCCATTTCGCAGGGACACGAATGGGGCTGGACGTCCGGCCGGACCCTCGGCGCGTTCGCCGGCGCGGTCGTCATGGCGGGCGTCTGGGTGTTCACCGAGAACCGGGTCAAGGAACCGATGGTGGACATGAAGATGTTCGTCCACCGGCCCGTTCTCTTCACCAACCTGGCGGGACTGCTGCTGGGCTTCGCGATGTTCACCCAGTTCATCGGCGTCTCCTACCTCGTGCAGATGCCCGACGACCTGGTCGGTTACGGCTTCGGCGCCTCGGTGCTCGCCGCCTCCGTCGTCTATCTGCTGCCGACCACGCTCGTCTCCCTGGCGGGCGCCCAGTTCGGCGGGGTGCTCGTGCGCAGGCTCGGCGCACGCGTCACGCTGGCCGCCGGGGCCTGCTTCGGAGTGCTCGGCTTCGCCTGGCTCACCGCCGCCCATGACACCAGCGCCTCCGTCATCAGCGCGGGCATGCTCATCGGTCTGGCGATCAGCTTCGGCTACGCCTCCATGCCCGCCCTCATCGTCGCCGGCGTCCCGGCCCACCAGACCGGTATCGCCAACGGCATCAACTCCATCTCCCGTTCGGTCGGCAGCGCCGTCGCGAGCGCGGTGATCACCTCGCTCCTGGCGTCGAAGTCCGTACCGCTGCCGGCGGGCATGCCCACCCTCCCCCAGGAGAGCCAGTTCACGTTGAGCTTCGCCATCGCCGGAGGAGCCTTCGTCCTGGTCGTCGTCGTCGCCCTGCTCGGGCTCAAGGCGGCCCACGCGCCGCGTACTCCCGTGGTGCGCAAGAGTGCCGACCCCGAGACCCAGGAACTCGTGACGGCCGAGACCAAGTCCGAGTCCGAGTCCGAGTCCGAGACCAAGGCCGAATCCGAGTCCGAGTCGGAGACCAAGTCCGAGACCGCGTCCGTGTGATCGGGTCCCTCCTCGCTCAACACCCCTAGTAAATCGGCCTGTTCGGCAGCGCTGGACCGGCATCCGTCCGAGGTCGCCGGTCCGGCGCCACCGCGGGACCGGCTGCTCGGCGGAACCGTCCGTACCCTCGTAGAAAGGCATGACGATGATGTCCTCGGACCGTCACCAACTTGGAGCGACTCCGCTCGACCACCGTGCGGCGATCGCGGTGGAGACCGCGCGATTCGTGACGGCGCTCGAGAACGCCGATCCGGCGACCGCGGTGCCGAGTTGCCCCGGCTGGACGCTCGCGGACCTGGTCCGGCACACCGGCAGCGTCCAGCGCTGGTTCTCGGCCCTCCTGCACGCCCGCCTCCAGGCACCGCCGCGAACTCGCGACGTGGACCTGCGACTTCCGGAGCAGTGGGACGGATACGCGGACTGGCTGGCCGAGAGCGCGACGGTGGCCGCGGAGGCCTTCGCGGCCACCGGCCCGGACCTGCCCATGTGGGCCTGGGGCGTCGACCAGCACGCCCGCTTCTGGGCGCGCCGCATGCTCTTCGAGACCCTGGTGCACCGGGTCGACGCCGAGCTGGCACTCGGCCTGCCGGCCACGATCGACCGTGCGGTCGCGGTCGACGGCATCGACGAGTTCCTCGTCAATCTGCCCTTCGCCACATCGTTCGCACCCGATGTCGCCAACCTGCGCGGTCCCGACCGGACCATCCGCTTCCGGACGACCGACGGTGACGGCGACTGGCTGGTGCGCCTGCGGTCCGACGGCTTCGGTCTCGACAGGTCCGGAGCGGCAACTGGAGCGGCCGACGCGACCGTTCGGGGAACCGCGGCCGACCTGTTGCTCCTCGTCTACGGCCGCCTCGACCGCGAAGCGGAGGCCGTCGAACACGACGGGGACGAGGACCTTCTGACCCTCTGGTTCGACAACTCGGCCTTCTGAGAGACCCGTTGGGGCGAGTGATCGGCGGGGCCCGGGCGACAGTCCACGATTCGGGGCGGTCCGTACAACCAAAACCGTGACCGTCATGTCGTACATGGCAGGCAGACCGAGAGCCGCGACCCCAAGGGGGAACCATGCGTACGAGACGATCCATGGCGGTGCTTGCCGCCCTGACGATGGCCGGTGTCGGCGCGGTCGTGGGGGGGGGGGGGGGCGCGCGGGGCGGCGGGCCCCCCCGCCGCCGGGGCCGCCCGCGGGGGCCGGGCGGCCGCCCCCCCGCCCCCCCCCCCCACCCCCG